>JBEIHH010000114.1:0-7988 GCA_040381475.1 Crocinitomicaceae bacterium
CGCGTGTGTCGGGTCCAGGTGGCGGGGGTGAAAAAAGATCCAACAACTTTTATTGGATTTATGCGCTGATTGCTATGGTGCTAATAGGACTTATGGTGTTTAACAGCAGCAGTGATGGAGCTCAGATTGATTACCGCGATTTTAAACAATATGCTGAAAAAGGATACATTCAGCGTCTGGAGTACAACGGGGTGGTTGCCAAAATCTACCTTGATTCGACAGGCAGGTCTGCTTTGGCTGAAAAACTAGGCAATCGTCCTGTAATGCAAGGCCTTAACCGCTCCAGTGAATTTTGGTTCAATGTCCCGCCAAGCGAAAACAAAATCGATGAAATTGAAAATCTCGGTATAGAATACACCTTCGATGTTGAATTCAAACCGGTCAATGAATTTGGTCAGAATTTGCTGTTCTGGATCATTGGTTTTGGACTGATCATAGGTGTCTGGGTATTGATCATGCGACGTCTTGGTGGTTCTTCAGGTCCTGGTGGTCAGATTTTCAGTATTGGAAAATCCAAGGCACAATTATTCGAAAAAGGGAAAGGCACTGCTGTCACTTTCAATGACGTTGCCGGACTTGAAGGAGCAAAACAGGAAGTGCAGGAAATTGTTGATTTCTTAAAAAATCCAAAGCGCTACACTGAACTGGGAGCGAAAATTCCGAAAGGAGCATTGCTCGTGGGCCCTCCCGGCACTGGAAAAACACTGCTTGCAAAAGCAGTTGCCGGCGAAGCTCAGGTGCCGTTTTTCTCTTTAAGCGGTTCTGATTTCGTCGAAATGTTCGTCGGAGTTGGCGCCAGCCGGGTAAGAGACCTATTCCGTCAGGCGAAGGAAAAAGCGCCATCGATCATCTTCATTGATGAAATTGATGCGATTGGTCGCGCAAGAAGCAAGAATATCAATTTTGGCAGTAACGATGAACGTGAAAACACCTTGAATCAGTTGCTAACTGAAATGGATGGTTTTGCAACCAATAGCGGCATTATCATTCTGGCTGCCACCAATAGAGCTGATATTCTGGATAAAGCTCTTCTGCGCGCCGGACGTTTCGATCGCCAGATCTATGTCGATATGCCGGACCTGAACGAGCGAATTCAGATTTTCCATGTGCACTTGAAAAATGTGAAGTACGATAAATCGCTTGACGTTGACTTTTTGGCCCGTCAGACCCCAGGATTTAGTGGGGCTGATATCGCCAACATTTGCAACGAAGCAGCTCTGATTGCCGCCAGAAAAGGCAATCTAACAGTTGGTAAGCAAGATTTTCTCGATGCAGTTGACCGAATTATCGGAGGACTTGAGAAGAAAAACAAGATCATCACAGCCGAGGAAAAGTCGACCATTGCCTACCATGAAAGTGGCCATGCGATCATTTCTTGGTTATTGGAGCATGCGTCTCCTCTGGTTAAAGTGACTATCGTTCCACGCGGAAGATCACTCGGCGCGGCCTGGTACCTCCCAGAGGAAAGACAAATTACCACAACTGAGCAGATATTTGATGAAATGTGCGCAGCTCTGGGAGGCAGAGCAGCAGAAGAGGTGGTGTTCGGGCGTATTTCAACCGGTGCTTTGAGCGATTTGGAAAAAGTTACCAAACAGGCCTATGCCATGGTTTCCATTTACGGTTTGAATAAGAAAATCGGCAACAGAAGTTATTACGACAGCAGCGGTGAATCACAGTTTACGAAGCCATACAGTGAGGAAACTGCCAGAGTGATTGATGAAGAGGTAAGTAAAATTATTGAAAAAGCTTATCAGAAGGCAAAAGATCTATTATCTGAGAATAAACTAAAGCTTGATGCTTTGGCTAAGAAATTACTTGATAAAGAAGTGATTTTCAAAGATGATCTGCTGGAAATTCTTGGAGAACGCAAATGGGCAGATAGGCATGCGGAGATCCAACCTACTGCAGTGCCTGTTCAGCCTTAGATATTGATATGACAAACCGCGAATGAAAATTCGCGGTTTTCTTTTTAAGCAACTTTGAGCATTAACTGCAAGTAAGCTTAAGTTTGTCAGGTTAAAATTGTGAATCGTGAGTAATCTCGTCATCCGATCTGTTGCAGGAATAGTTTTTTCCTTGTCCGTGTTGGCTTCTGCCTGGTTGGGTCCGCTTATTCTGGGTCTTCTTTTTCTGTTTTTTGCTGCGGTTGGACTTTATGAAATTTACGAGTTACAAAGACACAAGGAACTCAATGCTCCCAGGTGGTTTAAAGGAATGTCGATTGGAGTGATAATTTATCTTCAGGTTTTTCTTATTGCTACGGAATCAATACCCTTGAGTTACCTGTGGATACTTGGCCTTCTTATTCCCGTGGTCTTTTGTACTGAATTGATCAGGCTTGATGAGTCTTCGTTATCTAATCTAGCGTTAACAATATTTGGTTGGGTTTACGTTGTGCTGCCTTTCTCAATGATCAATTTATTGGCAGTCGTAACGGGCGTGTTTGATTGGACTATCCCTGTGGGATATTTTCTCATTCTGTGGGCCAATGACACAGGGGCATATTTTTTTGGAAAATGGTTCGGCAAGAAAAAACTTTATCCGAAAGTCTCGCCCAATAAAACCTGGGAAGGACTAGCGGGCGGTATTTTGTTGGCTGTTTCAGCATCGGTGCTCGTTGCTCAGTATGTCACTGCATTTGAATTACGACATTGGATTGCTGCCGGAATTATTGTGGGCATATTCGGCAATCTCGGTGATCTTTTTGAATCACATCTGAAGAGAAACTACCATGTCAAAGACAGTGGTAATATCATTCCGGGGCATGGTGGTGTGCTCGATCGTTTTGATGGGTTATTGATTTCTCTGCCGGTAGTTCTGGCTTATTTTAAATTATTCGCACATTTATGACAATACACAAAGAAGGCTATAAGATCATCACTGGAGCCGTAATCTCGTATGCCGTGTTGGTTGTTTCACTGAACAATCTTATAGGTTCAGATAGCATATGGTTCTGGATACTTGTATTGCCGTTGACGGTGTTGTTGTATCTGGTCATCCAGTTCTTTAGACTTCCCTCAAGAACAAATCGCTCAGCGATGGATGAATTGGTCGCCCCATGTGATGGCAAGGTGGTTGTTATCGAAGAAGTAGAAGAGCCCGAATATTTCAAAGGAAAAAGAATACAGGTTTCCATTTTTATGTCACCACTGAATGTGCATGCCAACTGGGTTCCTTGCGAAGGCACAGTGAAGTATTCGAAATATCATAAAGGTCTTTATCTCGTGGCTTGGCATCCTAAGAGCAGCACTGAGAACGAACGCACTACTGTGGTCATCGAACATCCAAATGGTAAGGAGGTTTTATTCCGTCAGATCGCTGGCGCTGTAGCCCGCAGAATAGTATGTTATGTAAAAGCAGGTGATGCGATGAAGCGTAACGACCAATTCGGATTCATTAAATTCGGAAGTCGTGTCGATATTTTTCTTCCGGTTGGATCCATAGTAAAATGTAAAATCGGTGATATCACCAAGGGCAATGAGACTGTCATTGCCGGTTGGTGATTTCGAAATTTCAATTTCATTATTGTTTGATCGGAATGAGGCCACGAAGCCCCATGTCCACTACTAATTCTCCGATTTCAGGTTGATAGTAACCGTCGGCATTCACTTCAATCCACTCAAAACTTTTATTCGTTGAAAGTGATACTGTCACTACGATATCTTCTGTTTCACTTCCCGTAATTGTCAATGGTGAGTTAGCGAGCGCGTTGTTTGTGAATTGTCCCGTTACAACGCAACTTCCGGCTGGAATAGGAGAGGTTGTGAATGGATTGGGCACTGTTGTGGCTCCTTCTGGTGCCTGTCCGTCCATGAAATACTTCGTGCCGAATACATTCGTTTCAAATCCCCAATAACCCTGTGCATGGTTGCCTGCTCCACCGGTATTGGCACTCGGAGTGTACGATGTTCCATTGAGTTCATAATTGTTTACATAGGTTCTGAACCCAACGAAAGAAGCAATGGTACCGGTTCCGATTTGATTGCCTGGTAATAATGATGATTTATATTTAATGTCGTAGTTCTGATACGCGAGAGAAGTCCGAAACCATTTGTAAGTTCCCGGCGAAATTTCACTTATCGGTTTTGAAAAGAATATTTCGTTGTTACCCGTTATTGTTGATGCACAATAGTTGATCGCATTTTCGCCACCCGCATCCGTTTCTTCACCAACATAAAGTACCTCGCCACCTCCGAGCATGTCAAAATCTCCGGCAAGCTCGATATAGTGTTGTGAGATACCATTGAATGCAGGCGATTGACCGGCATGCCCTGTGGGAACAGCAGCAGGTTGCCCTATGTTGTTGAGTCTCGCCTGCGTGGAGTCAAACTGAAATTTGAATACAAGACGCGGACCAGAAGAGCTTCCTGCGTTGAAAGCGTATGAGGGTGAACAATCGGTTGAAGCAGCATTTTCATTGACGATATCGTTTTCATTTTCATCTTTTTTGCAAGAGAAAAGGAAAAAGGCAGACAGCAACACTGTCGTGATGAGGTTTTTCATAGGTGTAACTTGATAGAATGAAATCAAAGTTAATACAAATTGGTTGTTTTAGAAATGCAGAAGGGATTGAAAAGGATCAAACGAATTTTATCAAGAGAAATTTTACACCACGCTGGAATCGTTCATTTCCGTGAATTTTTGTTTTGTTTATGGTGATGGAAGTAATGCGCAATGTTCAAAACGCGTTCATAACACATCCGGAAAATGCTGTATGACAGACGGGAGTTGCGATTCGTCGAAAGTAACTTTGAAAATTCGTGGAAATGAGGATTACCTGGACGTGCCTGATCATGTTGGTTTTTGCGTTGCCCTGTGCAGCGCAAAAAACGACCGTGATCAACCATTTCCCAAACGACACGACAGGCAAAGGTGAATTGGTTCCTTCGAAAACCAGCGAACACCGCATCATCATCAACTATTATCAGCCAGCGGATGAGCAACAGCTCGATCAGTTTCAGGATTTGGTGAGCAGTTATCTCAATGTGTACATTGAGCGTTGTGCTGAAATGAAAAATGATGACGTGTCTTTGCGCAAATCAAGAAAGGAAACAATGCGCGATCTGAACGGCATTGTTGAAGGTGTTCTCGAATTTTATGAATACGAAAAGCTCAAAGATTTTAAAGGCTTTTCATCGATGGTAGCCAATAAACTTGATGCCATTGAAGACCTGGATTTTTCAAAAAGCTCTTTTGCTGCCGGAGCGAGTGATGAGGAGTCGCGTAAGCGTATGCAAAATTTTTATCTGGAGAAGGAACTTAGTGATTTGAAACTGCTCGTCAATATGGAAGCTGGAATATACAGCGACGACAATCTGATGGTGATTGACGGCAGCGAAGAGACCATCATAGACGACAGGGCAAAAGAACAACTGCTCAGCGAATACTTTAGTTATGATCCGAAGAAACCACTTGAACCCATTAAAGTAAGTCTAAGTGATGAGTCTATGGCGATGATCAATTTCGAAGACACATCTACACTCGGGGGAGCGCAGCAAAATGCAGCGGCTGGTGATGAACAGCTTATGAATCGGATATTGTCATTGCTTGAAACCAACAATTCGAAGTTGGATGGAATGCAAAAACAGATTGATGATTTGCGCGCTGAACAAATGCGCATCTGGCAACAACAACAAGATGAAAAAAACCTGACCATGCAAAAGCAGATTGATGATTTGCGCGAAATGGTTTTTGCTTTGGTAAAAATGAATACCGGAGAAGCAGTTGCTGATACCAAGGCATCTTTACCTCCTTCGAAATCCGAAAGTAAGATTTCGAACTTGCCAGGGTCGATGAATATTTATTTCGCCAAGGGATCAACATTGTTGGATGCGAGTTCGAAATTATCATTGAATGAAATAGTGGATATACTGGCACGCAGTCCAGGGTTGAAATTAATTGTGACGGGATACGCTGATAAAACAGGAGACCCTGCGAAGAATCTTTTACTTTCTCAGCAGCGCGCCAATGAGGTTAAACAGTTTCTTGCAGGAAGCGGATTGCCGCAGGATAGATTTATAACGAAATATTTCGGTGACCGCGACAGTTCTCAGGAGAACCGGAGTGATCGAAAAGTGACCATAGAATTTGTGAAGGGATAGTATGAAAATTATTTGTATAGGTAGAAATTACTCTGAACACGCCAAGGAACTTGGCAATGCAGTTCCCGCGGAGCCCGTTTTCTTTTGTAAGCCCGACAGTGCAATTTTACCGAAAGGCAATCCAATGATGATTCCGGATTGGACGAACGACCTCCATTACGAAGTTGAACTTGTTCTGCGCATTGATCGACTTGGAAAAAATATACCACTCGAATTTGCGAGTAGGTACTATAGCGAAATTGGTTTGGGCATTGACTTTACAGCACGTGATGTGCAGGATGAATTGAAGAAGAAGGGTTTGCCATGGGAAAAGGCGAAGGGCTTCGATGGTTCGGCGGTTATATCAGGAGAGTTTATTCCGAAGGAAAAATTTGCCGATGGTCCGATTCATTTTTCACTCAACAAAAATGGCATGTTGGTCCAGGCAGGAGTCAGCAGCGATATGATCTTTGGATTTGACAGCATCATATCGTTCGTATCTCAATACATGACTTTGAAGATCGGCGATTACATTTTTACAGGAACTCCCTCAGGTGTCGGTCCTGTAGTCGCAGGAGATGAGCTTGAAGGTCTCATTGGTGATAATAAGATGTTCTCAATCAGGATAAGATAAGAAGTAGGTTTTATTCAACGGATTTGTTCATGATACGCTCCTGTGTCCGAATAGATTCCTTGTGAAGTTGTTCGAGATATTTTTCGAGGAACTCTTTGGTGAGACCCAGACTTTCTCCGAGCATCGTCCTTCCTTCCATGATTTCTTTCCAGCGTTCAACCTGAAGAATGGTGACATTGTGCTCCTTCTTGTAGTGAGCAAGTTCTTCAGTAATCCTCATGCGCTTGCTGATCAGTTGAATAATTTCTTCATCAACCTTATCTATTCTTGAACGAATGGCATGAAGCTCATTCGTATACTTTTCATTATCGCTTTCAGGATTTCTGACGAAGAGTGAGTCAATGATTTCAGAAAGTTTTTCCGGAGTAACTTGTTGGCGGGCATCGCTCCATGCGTTATCCGGATCGCGATGGCTTTCGAGCATCAATCCATCCATACGCAGATCCAGGGCTTTTTGCGCAACCTGTGCGAGAAGATCTCTTCTTCCACAGATATGGCTGGGATCACAAAAAATACTCAGATCAGGAAATTGGGTTTTAAGCGCAATGGGAATTTCCCACATTGGTTTGTTGCGGTAGATACTGTCGCCGAAATGAGAAAAGCCTCGGTGCATGGCGATGATTTTGGTGATACCGGCTCGGTGAATCCTTTCAATGGCCCCGATCCACAATTGCAAATCCGGGTTGACAGGATTTTTTACGATCACCGGAACATTTGTGCCTTTCAAAGCATCGGCGATTTCCTGCACGGAAAAAGGATTCACGGTTGTCCGGGCTCCAATCCAGAGAACGTCGAAATCATGTTTAAGACAGAGTTCAACGTGCTCGGCTGTGGCCACTTCGGTGGCGATTGGCAAACCGGATTCTTTGCGGGCATTGACCATCCACTCCAGTCCTTTTTCACCAACGCCTTCAAAGGAGTCGGGTCTTGTTCTTGGTTTCCATATTCCACCACGAAGCAAATGAGTTTTACCTTCAGCTGCGAGTGCGTTTGCAGTTTCTATCAGCTGATCCTCAGTTTCAACGCTGCACGGTCCGCTGATCAGAAAAGGTTTTCCTGAGGCCGGCCACCAACTTTGCACTGTAACAATATCATCAAAAACAGGATCAGACATGATAAACAATTGTAATGAAAACAGGCACGAAGTTAGCGTTGTTAAATAACAACTGCGCAGGCAAAAAGATTTTGGAAGGAATCATTACTTCGGCATTATTCATCGAAAGAATTGAGTTTTGCGACAAGTTTCAAGCGACTTTTACAATAAAAGACCA
>JBEIHH010000115.1:0-7898 GCA_040381475.1 Crocinitomicaceae bacterium
TATTTTATCCAAACTTCTGGATTGATCGAACGTGTGTAATATTCACTTCGATCAATGCGGCATTGATTGGACTCTTTGATGGTATAGTTGTGTACAGTAATAATGCTGTCCTCAAATGCACCATTCCTGTAATTCTGTAGTACCTCTGTGCCGGGGGCTAGATAATTTTGGGCATCGGCAATGCTTGTCAATGCGACAAGCATTGCTAATATTTGCATTTTCAGAAACATGGTCATTTCAAATACTATTCTAGCACAAAATTCCCTACACTTTACTTTTCATTGCCTACTGTTATTAATATGTATTCAACATTCGCAAATTGAAGTTGAGGATAAGTTGAATGTCTACATGAGATATTATAATTCTTAACAGTGATTTGGTAACCCAATTATGAGTTAATGCAAGGCGCAGGTCGACCTTTAGTCGCGATGATTAATTCACAGAACCCATCAGCAAAATGATGTCTGTAATGCCAACCAATCCATCACCATCGAGATCATATTCAGGACATCCAACACAACCAAAGTACTGAAGTAGTAGTTCTACATCCAGATTGTTCACTATGCCATCACCATTAAAATCGTTGGCCACAAATGGAACAGGCACACTGTATTTGGTAATAAAGGAATTTCCGGTAGAGCCATTGAGCGAATACGTTCCTTCCTGCAAATCGAAGTCTACTGAATTGACAAAGGATCCCGTCACATACATGGTGTTGTTATTCATCAGTAGCACTTTCCTTCCCGTTTCCGAGATGCCCGAAAGACCGGTATTCACTGAGCCGTAGCTGTGGGCCCATTGCAAAATGTTGTTGTGGGTGTATTTGATCAGAAGTATGTTGTAAGTCGATCCGGTAGATGAAATGGTATTAACCGAGTCTGAAAAGTCGACATCAAGAGGCAAATAGAAACTTCCTGTGACATATTTATTGCCGAACCCGTCAAAAGCAATGTCTTCAATATATGGAGTATTATTATAAACACCAGCACTTAGAAATTCACCAGAAGCACTGCATTCCCAGATATAACTGACCTGCGCTGAGCCATCAACATAATAACCGGCAGCTTCTTGAGGTGCGAAGTCTGCGGGTAGTGTTAGTGCCCCGGCAATGTGTATATCACCACCCGCATCGAAGGTGATGATCGATGGTGAATTGTTGTTGGATGATGCTTCGATTGTTCTCAACCAACCGAATTCACCATTGCTGGTAAAGGAACAAATGAATATATCATTGAAAACAGACGCAACGTTTGCACTTTCATCAAAATCATGATAGTCATTTGTTTGACCTGCAAATATCACGTTGTTGTTGATATCAATGCCTATGGCTCCAATATCTGCTGAACTGGCACCAGTATAATGTTTACCCCAAAGGAAATTCCCAGCTGAATCTAACTTTAAAAGATAGGCATCATTAGGGTTACCACTTGTCGAGACATTGTATACACTGGTTCCGGGATTTAAGTCCATGTTTACCCCAAACGTTCCACCTTGCTCTCCAAAATTACCTCCGACATAAACAGCACCTTCATTGTCAACCGCAATTGCTTGTCCATAATCAAATGCAGTAGAGCCCAGTCCTTTGGCCCAAACATAATTGCCATTCGGGTCAAGTTTCAAAATGAAAATGTCGCGATTGCCATTGGAGGTCAGATTGTTGGTTGCGGTGCCAGGATTAAAATCGGCTATTCCTGAAAAAAAGCCTGTGACATAAATATTTCCTTCATCGTCAACTTTCATGTCGCGTGGTTCATCACCAACAGAACCGCCTACTTTTTTAGCCCATAGAAGCGTGCCGGCGGAATCTGCTTTTTGTATGAAAATATCTGATTGACCTGACGCACTCAGCGAGGTATTGCCTGAACCAGGATCGAAATCAACAGTACCTGCAAATTGGCCGCAGGAGATGATGTGGCTGTTAGCATCCATTTGCGATGTCACCAAATTATGTGCTCCAAATTGTTTGGCCCAAAGAATATCCTGCGAATTACCTGAAATAACAATGATCAGAAAAGTGAACGCAATGAAGTATCGACACTTCTCGATGGTTCTGAGAGTCTTGAACATCGGATAATATTTTTTTAGTTTTTTAATCGGAAGCAGCTAAAATAGGGCAGAATTAAATTGACAAAACCCCCATAAGTGAAAATTCCGCAAACAGCAGTCTCATCTTGTCGTGGCTTAATAATTCGAAAAGAAAAGAACAACATTTCATAAAACAAAAGCCGTGTCAATCGACACGGCCTTTGTTCAATCCAATTATTATTTAGATTTTCAGAAGAGGTTATTGGTTTTAATTGTTGAGTTTATTTCTCAATGACCAGCTGTATGGTTGAAAATTCTTCATTGATATTCATATGCATAAAATAAACTCCATTCGCTGATGCTGTGAGGTCAACCACGAACTTAGTCTGGCCTGAAACAACGGTATTGCCGGAGGAAGCAGTTATCAGTCTGCCTTGTGCATCCAGCACCTGCCATTCCATGTCCATGGTTGAGGGAGCAGACACAGTGACCTGGAAAAGTCCATTTCCCGGATTTGGGCTCGTGTGTATTACAATGTCGCCAGAGCCCAGACTTGCGATACCAACTGTAATCAATACCCCGCTCAGTTCAAAAGCGCAATCGTTGTCATCGGTGATGATGACACTGTAAGTTCCGGTGCAGAGGTCATTGATTGCGTCAGCATCAGCAGCATCGGGTGTCCAGTCATAAGAGTAGGGTGGAGTTCCACCGGTTGCATCCACCGATATGGAGCCATCACAACTGACAGAGGTCGACGTGGGCACAACAGCGCTCGACGCGCTGATGGCATCAGGCTCTGTTATTTCAACCGAGCCTGCAGCCTCACACCCGTTTTCATCCGTCATGGTGAAGCTGTAAGTGCCTGCGGCTAACTGCGCAGGATCGACACCATTCCAATCGATAGTTGAAGATCCTGTGCCACCGCTCACCGTTACTTCGGCTTCGCCATCATTCAATCCAAAACAAGAGACTCCTGTTTCGACAGCTACATAGGTCAACGGTGCAGGTCCGGTTACCGTGATCATTGTATCCAGCACTATTTGTGATTCGGCATCGGTCACTACAAGATGATAATCACCTGCGGAGAGATCGGTCAAGCTTTCTGTTCCGACAACACCATCCCATGTATAAGTATAGGTTGAATTACCACCAAATAGTTCAGTAGTTATTTCTCCATCATCCGAATCCGAGCACAAGGTGCTCAATGAATTGATGTCAAAGAAAGGTTCATCGCTGGTAATGACGAAGGTCTGAACAGCTATTTCACTCCAGATACCCAAATCTGATTGCACACGAACATAAAGCGTATGTTGACCGGGATTCAATCCTGTAGTTGGAATCGTGCCATCCAATGGCACAATGCTGCCTTCAACAATAGCCATCTCAACGCCATTTCCTTCACCGGGATCTGTATCGAAGAAATATTCAGCGTATACGATTTCGTTCACCGGATACAAAGGATCATCCGTAACAATGAAGGCTCTGCCTCTTGGCACACTCCAGATATTTCTGTCGGATTTGGTTCTCAGATAAAGTATATGAGTTCCCATATCAGACGACATCAAAGCTTCGAAAGCAAGTTCAACCGTTTCAGCCGGATTTGCAAGATTTACTGCAATTCCTTGTCCGACACCCGGATCGGCGTCAACGAAATATTCGGCTGCAACAATTTCTTCTGCGAGTTGATCGGCCGCGGCATCGATTACATGGAAGTATCGCGCACGCGAAACGGACCAAAGACCAACAGACGATTTGAATCTGATGTTCAGCGAATGTATTCCAGGCGATAAATCAGTGGACACAGATGCAGCAAATTCTACCGGATCGCCAATGGCTATTAATGGCAGAGGATTGCCATTGCCGGTACCGGGATCTACTGCGTCAATGAAATATTCTGCTTCAACAATTTCTTCTGCGACCTGATTATCGTTTTCATCGCGCACAATAAACGTTTTGGTGCTTGGAACGCTCCAGACATGTTCGGTGGATCGGAAACGCAACGAAAGTCTATAGAATCCGGGAGCTAAACTTGTCAGAATACTTTCATTGATGCTTGCCACGGAGGCATTGAGTGTAATGGGCACATTGGTGCCATTGCCAACACCGGGATCGGCATCGATGAAGTATTCGCACATATCAACTTCAACAACTTGAGGAGGCAGAAAGACCGACTGATCTACAAGGACCAATCTCCCTTTGGAAACACTCCACAGGTTGGAAGTTGCGCGTGTGCGCACGTACAAAGTATGTATGCCCGACGATATGCTCGTTGGCAAACTGCTGCTGAAATCTACTCCGGCTCCGTCTGGTGTAATTGTCAACGGTAGTCCATTGCCTACACCCGGATCAGTATCGAAGAACCCTTCCGCTTCAACAATTTGGGCGGATAACGAGGCGTTCAACAGCAAAGCTAAAATTGCTGTGATGATCGTCTTCATTAGTTTCCTGGTATTACAGATGTTCCCTGAATGTCAAGAGTACCACCCTGAGGGATAACAGGATTGTTGATGATAAAAGTGGAAACATAAGGCACTACACCGCTCAGGCTTCCATAAACACTGTTTGCGCCAAATGGATAAGCACCACCCTGTATGCCTACGGTGCCACCATCAGTACCGGCATTGATTCCAGGACTCGAAGCGATCAGACTAAAGTTCATCTGTGCCAAAGGAGTGCTGCTGCTTGCATAAGCATTCGGAGTTTGTGGAGCGCTTACAAATTGATTCGTTGCGTTGCCAAGGTTGTCTACCAATACAGCATTACCTGAAATCTCAGTAAGCGCGCATGAAGGACAGGTCAATAGGTTATTAGCGAAAGTGCAGTTGTTGCAGATATTACCAACTCCTCCGAAATATGGATTGGTTGCGTTAATGCTATAGATTACACAATTCTGCATTTGGATATTGTGCAATTCTTTAAAGCCCAATTTGTAAAAAGTGCAGTTGGTAAATGTGGTCGGAAAATCCATGCCGTTGTTATTACCATCGATGTAGGCATTCGGGTTTCCGGCATCATAGGATACGTCTTTGGCATTGAAAAGACAATTGGCGAATACATTGCCGGAAGCTGCGCCAATGTTCTGCAATACCAAAAGGCCGGTACAATTTCTCACGAGAAGATTGGAAGCAGTTGCATAGGTATAGAGGTCCTGAACATAGCAATCATGAATTGTGATATTCGGCGCATTGATGTAGTTTGTGCTGAGAAGCACAACACCTTCAAAAACCGACCCACCACTGCCTGGTCCGGAGGTAAGTCCAAAAAGAGTTGCTGCTAAACCAGGGCCTCCCCAACCCGGACCAACGATATGCAGTTGTTTGGTGCAATTGAAGTAGTTGTAGTTGTTACCAGACCCAGCAACCTGAAGGGTGTCACCAGCCTCAGCCACAGTCTGGGCCGCAGCCAGATCGGTGTATTGTGCCGGAACAGAAGGGTTGTTAGATACGGTAAAAATTGTGGCCATGGCTAATTTGCCGATCAGCGAGGCCGCGAGAAGTAGAATGGTTTTCATTTTGTATGATTTAATTGGAATTTGAATTTCATTTAATTTGTTTTTACCGGATCGCTTGCTATCAAATTTCCGTTATGACGAATCTCCTGTACTTTGAAGATGCAGCCTTCAAAACTTTAATTTATTCGATTCTGAAACTTGCCTGAGTAATCCGTTTGTGTGCATCCAACCAGATGGTTGAGATTTACGGAGCAAAGTAAGTATGATCAATAAAGTAAGGGTATCACTAATATTTGCCATTTTCTGAGCCACCGGCGGTTTGGTATGTTTTGTTGAAATTACCAATCAGCAAATCGAAAAACTTGCGAGCAGTCCTGTATCCGATATTTGGTGAAGGGTTCGGCGAATTTTTGCCCGAAATAAAAACGTCTTGCAATGCGCAAATGTGATTTCTTCGAATCATATACAGGGTGTTTGGAAGTTCCCTTAAGCGCAATGAGATGGCGGTAGTCGCATTGTTTTGTGTTGCTACCGATGATCTGACGAACACTTATTTTTTGCGGTAATACTTCTTAAATGGCCAGCTGTGTTTAAGCGCTTCCATGTGTTCGTTCATGGTACCGGATGCCTGTCTGATGTTCGACATACTCGTATTAAGATCGTTGACGAACGTAGTATCGGTGAGTAGGGCACCAACCGCTCCTTTTCCATCGCGGATTTCTTGCGTAATATGTCGGAAGTCACCGGTTATGATGGCCATTGTGTCGCTTACAGCCTCGATATTGATCACCGACTGGTTGATTCGGTTATAGATGAGAGTGTCTGTTAACAAGGCACCTGCTGTGCCTTTACCAGCTTTGATGTCGCTCACTATTTGTCTGAGGTCACCGGTAACTACAGCAGTATTTTGACCGGTTAACTGAAAACTGATCACAGCACTGCGAACGTTTGAGGCAATGGCAGAATCTGCAAGCAATCGCCATAGAGAGTTGTCGCTGTTGAATTTATCAGTTATACCGCGTAGGTTTTCACTGATGACTCTCAGGTTTTCATTGGTAATATTCAGGGTGCGCATAGCTGATTCCATTTCAACCGGGTTCAGCGATCGCAACTGATCTCCGTCTTCAATCGAAGGGTCTGAGCTCAATCCCGGCGAGATATTCAACAGTTTGTTACCCAGCAAACCGTCGGTGCCAATGGAAATGAGAGCATCTTTGCCAATAAAGGAAGCCGTTTTTTCGTCGATCGTGAATTCGACACGGATGATGGTGTCTGCTACCGGATACACTTTCGAAACAGTTCCCACATTGATTCCATTGAAGCGCACATTGTTTCCTTTCATCAAGCCCTGAACATCTTTGAATTCTGCAGTTGCGCTGATAGAGGAACTGAAAATATTTTCCTTTCTACCTATATAATAAAGACCGAGAACCAGCAACAGCGTTCCCATGAGTACAAATGACCCGAGTCTTATTTTGTTCACAGCTTGTTCTTTCATATCAGTGATCGAAAAATTCTTTAATTCGTTTGTCTTCTGTTTTTTTCAAATTCTCGTAGGTGTCAAAAGCGTAGCAACGGCCATCGATGAGCATCGCTATTTTATTTGCTGTTGATTTTACACAATTCATATCGTGCGAAATGATGATAGAAGATGTGTTGTATTTCTTCTGCACATCGAGCATCAACTGACTAATGCCTCGGCCGGTAATGGGGTCAAGTCCGGTTGTTGGCTCATCGTAAAGAATGATTTTTGGTTTCAGAATGAGCGCTCGTGCCAGAGCTATACGTTTGCGCATACCGCCTGAAAGTTCTTCAGGCAGCATGTCAACAGTTTCTGCAAGTCCAACATTGGTCAGGGCTTCCATAACGAGATCATTGACGGTTTCTTTACCAGTAAGAATGGTATGACGCCTAAGTGGGAATTCAAGATTTTGTCGCACCGTCATAGAATCATACAAGGCATTGCTCTGAAAAAGAAATCCAACCTGGGTTCTCATGAGATCGAGTTCATGGCGATTCATTTCAGTTATCTCCCGGCCAAAAACCCGTATGCTTCCGGCATCGGGATTCATCAATCCTATAATGCATTTGATGAGAACAGACTTACCTGATCCGGATTTGCCGAGCACTACCACGTTTTCTCCTGACAACAGTTCAAGATCGAATGATTGAAGCACATGGTTTTCGCCAAACGACTTTTCTAATCCGCGAATGGAGATTACATGTTCTTTTATGTTATCGGATGCTGGCATTAAGTAAAATCGAAGATATCTGAGATCTGTGCCGCAATGAGGTCAATGATGAATACAACAAAAATGGAAGCTACCACTGCTGTATTGGCCGCCTGGCCTACCCCCTGTGTGCCATTTTTTGTATTGAAACCTTTGTAACATCCAATGATACCAATGGCGAAACCGAAGAA
>JBEIHH010000116.1:0-7647 GCA_040381475.1 Crocinitomicaceae bacterium
GAAATGTGTTGTTGCACTCTGCGACATCTGATACATCAAATGAAGTTGAAACTGTGAAGGGTTCGTCTGATAGTTGATAATTTTGCCATCCTGGAACGCAACATCCTGTTGATATGTACTCTGACACTCGAATATAGTAAGTGCCATCAGATATAATTGAAGAAGCAGAGACAGGCTGGCCAAAATTTGTGGCTTGAACTGCGTTGATTAAGTTATAGGAGGAGTCATATACAGCGATCACGAGCAACTGATCTGGTGAGATGTCGGTAATATTAAAATTAAACACACCGCATTCTGTTGAAACAACCTTATAAAAATCCTGATCTTGATCTAAGTCTGTAGCTGTTCCGTTGGATATTAAATAATTCGTTCCCCACAGTTTAGCGTCAAAAGTTGAATTAAGCGGAATTTCATACGCTGTGAGAAATGTGTTGTTGCACTCTGCAACATCTGATATATCAAATGAAGTTGTAATTGTAAAGGAGTCGTCTGCTAGCTGATAAGTTTGCCAACCCGGAACACAACATCCTGTTGAAGTGTATTCTACGATCTCCATACAGTAAGTAATACTAGCTTCCAAGATTGTGGCTGAACTAACGTTACCGCCTGGAGTCCCAATGATGCTGTATATTTGAGCTCCAGTGTTGTCATAAACATTGATAACCAATGTTTGTTGCGCGTTTATATCTGTCAAATTGATGTTGTATATTCCACAACTTGTTGGTTGAACTTTGAAATATGATTTGTCAAATCCGCCCCCGCAATCATATCCCCACAATCTATCAACAAATGTTGTATCTGTCGTGATCAATGGAGCATTAGAACAAGAATTGTTACAGGATAATCCATTGAAAGCGTTTTCCGTCACTTGCAATGAATATGCTTCCAAATTTGAACCTGAGGTTTGGTCTATTTGAACATAGATTGATTGGCCACAGTTTAAAACGACTGGACTTGGAATTCCTTGGGTAAAGTCGAAAGTGATTCCGTTTGCGTTGATGATGACATTTGATGTGTTCTGCGCATTGTACAGGTACATTTTTAGAACTACGGGATCACCATTGGGATTTATAAGGTTGAATGACCATGTTGAACAATACGGCAAATCAATTCTAAAAAAATCTCTGTCGTCAGGGGTTGTCGTTATTGTTGCACCAATTGTCACCGGTGCAGCGAATGTGTTGGATGCAGAGTTCTGCAGAATTGTGCCATTAGGTTCAAACTCGTTTTGTGCAAAGGCATTCAAGCTGAACATAAGCAGCGAAGAAATGATGGCGTATATTCTTTTCATGTGTTTAGTTTTTTAGGTTATGACTTACTCTATTATTCGGTTTTCTGTATCCCCGATTCTTTGTTGTTGTCAAGTTTTATTTGGTCCGACTTTGGTCGGTTACGTAATTCAGTCTAATAAATATGTCGTCAGATATTGAGAACCTTTTAACTGCTAGTGCGAATTGAAATTATGTTAGTTCAGTTTATTGCATGGTTCACCGAATGTGGAGAAGAATTGATTGAATTCCCTACACGGACTGCAGATTGAGTTAGTCTGCCTTACCGCGCATGCTGCTTGTTAAAACGTCACTTCATAAACTCAATCACGGTTCCATGAATGATAACGGTGCGTTCCTGGAATATGCCCATGTAGAAATTGTGCTGTGTTTCCAATGACATGTTGATGATGGCTTTTGATGTTCCATCAAGAGCGGCGTTTTTCAGCATGTCCTGCTTGGCCAGACTAACCAGGTTTTTAAAGCCCCCAAATCCAAAGAAGTAGGAATTGGTTGCTTTTCCGGTTACCTGACCAACAACTTTGAAATTTGCTTCCTGAAGCACGACGTTCGTGCCGTTGTTGTATGTGGTGAACTGATTGACCAAGCCGCTGTTCATGCTGCATGAGGTCAAGAACAATGATACAACGGTGATAAGAATGAGATTTGCCTTTTTCATTGTGAGGTAGTTTTGATTAATTAAGAATTGTTGCGAGAGGTATATAACATTTTGAGGGAACATTATTAAGGACAATTAATTTTTACATCCCATGCAGTGCTCACATCGCAGCCGGTTACGTATACTTCTACATAGGAACTCACAGCAGGGTTGTAGTTGAATTGAAGTGTGCCACTTCCGGATACGTAGCCGGTTGGATAGTTTTCGCAGTTCGGAACTTCGTTGCTGCCGAGTATGGCTGAGTTGGTAGATGCTACCCACTGGTTGTTATACCGGATATCCAGTTTGTCCGGAATGGAGTACATCTCGTAATTGACCGATGCAATTCCTGCATTCCCGCCGAGATATGCGCTTAGAACGGTTACACCTACACTTCCGCTAAAGGCATCTCCGCACTGCAGGGGTTCGGTAACTAGCGTATTCATGTAGTTGAGATCGCTGATGTTTCCGTCACAGTCTTCCACTGAAAACACCAGGCGGAAATTGCCTTTTTTGATGAAGTTCGGAATCAAAACACGGGCATAGGGTTGTCCTGAAACGCCGTCAATCTCTACAGGGGCCTTCCAATAGCCTTTGGAACCTTCTACTTGGACGTAGATATAACAGAGGTTGTTGTTATTGTTGGTGTAGTAATTGAAAAATAACAGAACGCCTGCGGAAACCTGAACTGTTTGCGGATAATTGCTGATCGTAACTCCGCCACCGGCAGATGCAGGCATCTGTCCTTCCAGGTAAATGCCTTCTCGTCCGACACGCATGGAAATATTGGTCATGTCTTCTTGTGTTTCGGGATAAACACCAAACGAAGTTTCATCCAGTATGCCATCGCATCCGCTGGTGATCATTGACACCACCAGAATGAAGGTATAGAGGAATGCTTTTGTTTTCATGATATTAGTTTTTTATGATGAGTTCGAATTGAAGATTGCATGTGTTCAGTTTTGAAGCGCCACTGAATGCGTTGCCGTTGTAATGGGCCATAAGTCTGAGACCAACTTTGTCGGTGAGCCAATAACCTCCGCCCAGATTGAATCCGTAGATATTTTGCCGGAAGATGTTCTTCAGGAAGAAGTAACGGGTTGTTTCGGATGCTTCAAATCCTCCCTCGAAGGCCCCTGATCCACTCACTTTGCGGTCAATGATGTGTTTGCGTGTGGCGAAAAAATAGAGGTCATAACTTAAGCCGGCTTCAGCAAACCACCTCTTACCATAGCGGACGTTTAATGGTACTGACAAGTAATTGATCTTGTAAATTTCACTGAAGGTCATCTTGTCTTTGGTATTGAGTCCTGCTGGTTCGTACACCGACGTGTATTCGTGCCTGAACCCTCTTCTGAAGAAGTTGGCCCCAATACTCGCCTGGAACAAGCTGAGCGGACCGATGGTATCACGAGAACCGAACACTGCCTGATAACCGGCTGTAGCGGAATACAATGGCTTGATATTCGATTTAATGCTTGTTTCCGGATAGGTGACATCACCGAATGACCGCTGGTACTCCATGTAGTCTCCAAAAGCGAACGAGCTTGTCAGACCAATGAAAATCTCGTGCCGCTGCTGGATGTTATCATTCAGGTTGAGTTTTGGTAGTTCCGGCAGACTTTGACTGATCAGTCCGAGTGGAAATGCCATGAACAAGCGGATGAGTAAGTGTTTCATGTCCTTTTTTTCTCAAAGATGCTATCAAGAAAAAGCCTCGTTTCGGATTTTGGACGAAACGAGGCTATGTTGGACGAAAAAGGTCTAAAACTTGACGAACGTCAGATGCGGCAAACTGACAAAACGGTCAAATATCAAAGAAGAGGTCTTGCATGAGCCTGAGAAATTCATCTTTGTATACAGCACCAAGATATACTGCGTGGTTTTCGAATCGGATGCTCATTTCGGAAATGTTGTAGCCTTTAACATTGAATAGATTGATGATAAAACCACGATGGCACCTAAACATAAAAGGCAGTCTGGCAAAGTCCTGCTCAAACTGACCTAAAGATTTGGTCACGGTTTTGAACTCTTTTTCTGTGGATTTAACGTTGGTGTAGTTACCGTCGGCTTCTATGCAAATGATGTCTTTGAGTTTGATAAGTTCTCGCTGACCTCCTTTGATGGCTATTTCGATACGCAGTCTTTCGCTGTTGCGCAGACTTTGTTCCTGCATGGCCAGCGTAATGTATCTGCGAAGCACTTCTTCTTCTTCTTTTTTGCGGAATACATGCTCAATGGTTTTTTCAAAATCATCGCGGTCAATGGGCTTTTCTAGAAAGAAGGGAAGCGCGTTTTTGTACGCCGTAGCTGCATAGGACGGATGGGCTGAGACGCAGACCGGTATAAAAGGAGGTAGATCTTTTTCCGACATCAATTCGAAACCAAACCGATTATCAGGGAGTTCAATATCCAGAAAAACGAGATCCGGTTTTTCTTTTTTTAAAGCTGCAATTCCGTCGTCCAGAGAGAATGCTATACCTCCGGGAGATAATTTCTCATGACCTTCGATCATTCGCTGCAAGCGCTCAGCTGCGTCTTTGTTGTCTTCAATGATAAGTGTTCTCATTTAAATTTCAGTGTGTGAGCATAGGTAGGTTGAATTTGACCAGCGTCCCTTTGGGGCATGGAAGATATTCAAAGTGGTCAGAGAGGCCGTGTCGCTGGTTGTGAAGTGTTATCCTGCGTCGGGTATTTGAAGTACCGCGTGAAGTCCTTTCCGGATTGGAAATGGCTGATTGTCCGATGCCCACTCCATTGTCTTGAACGCTTACCCGTATAGCTTGATCATTCTCTTTGGAAATTTCAATGGTGATCTCTTGTCCTTGTTCTTCTGCTGGGAAGGCGTGTTTGACTGCATTTTCCACGAATGGTTGAAGCAGCATCTGCGGTATGCGTGTTTGTTGCGGGTCAACGTCTTTGTATGTAAACCGGATATCGATTGGATGGGCTCGTCCGTCATTTTCGAAATGCACATAATCCAGGAGGAGCTTAGACTCTTCTTCAATGGAATTTGTTTGATTGTGCCCTTTGTTCATCAGTCGCCGTGAAAACATGCGGTACATCTTCACCAGGTAGTCAGAAGCTTCCTGCTTGTTGTTTTTTTCAATTTTATTGAGAGCCCTGCTGATCATATTGCTGAGGTAATGCGGATCAATTTCCGATCTGAGCATTTGTCCTTCCAACTCTGCGATGTCTGATTCGTAACCTTGCTGAATCGTTCGTCGACGACGACGAATGAAGATGATAGCAAGCAATGCACAAAGTGCGCTGAATGCTCCAATGGCCAGTGCAAGATTTAAACGCGACCGGGCAATCGCAGCGTTCTTATCATTTTCAATGGCCAGATTGGCGAGTTTGCTCTCTTTGAGTTCTGACTCATACAATCCATTGATAGCCAAAATTTCTTCTTTCGAAGCATTTTGCTCATAGGCTAAAGTCAAATTGACGTAGTCCCGGTAATAAGCCAGCGCAGAATCTTTTAGTCCCTGCTGTTCGTAAGCATCCGACAAAAAGTAGGTAATCAAACGACGCATCTTTAGATCTTCTCCCGCTTTGGAGACCTCCAGAGCATAGCGATAATAGAATAGACTGGAGTCTTGAACGCCATTGTTGCGAAAGTAACGTCCGAGAGACAGGGCGGAATAAATGATGTTTCTGGTAGCGCCTAGTTTGTTTCGAATCTCCAGTGCCCGGTGGAGGTGGATCAATGTGGACTGCTCCTGTTTTTTCGAATCAGGCGGAATGTGATCACCTTGAGCAGCCTCATAGAGCGCAAGAAGATCTATAGAACCACTTTTAAGAACGAAGTCTTTGGAGCGTTCCACCCAAGCCAGTGATTCGTCGAGTGAATTACGGCCAGATAAATTTCCAACATTGTAGGAGAAATTCAGACAACTCAGTCCGGCGAAATAGTTGTAGCCCAGCGAGGCAGCGCGTGTGATGTGGTCTTTTAAAAGCTGGATGCCCTCATCACTTTTTCCCTTTGTGATGAGAATTGCACCATAGACATCCCAGGAAGACGCATAGGGGGCAAACCACTGATGACGATCGCAAAGGTTTTTGCATTGTATCGCGTAATGCATGGAAGAATCAGGCTGAGCATTCAGATAAAAAACACTCGCTAAGTCATTTCTTGCCCACGCAATTTCTAGACTGTCACCGGAAGCATTGGCATACTGAAGAGCTTGTCTGGTTTCTAGTAATCCGATTGTATTACTTCCATTGATTGCATGCAGAAAACCACGTATACGCAGGTACTTGGATTTTGCCAGAGATTCCATTTTCTCCGGATGAAAGATTGGTGAGTTGATCAGTCGCAGTGCGCTGTCTGCTTCGCCGTTTGTTGAGAGCATTTCAGCGAGGGCAAGGTGGTATTTGTCCTTGATTTTTTGATCCGCATCTCCCATTTTCACCGCCAATCCTTCCAGCTGACTGCGTGCGCTAACAATGTCCCGATAGATGAGGTCCTCCGCCGAAGCGATTTCGTTGTTTAGCTGTCCTAAAACTTGCCAGGGTGCTATCAACAATAGAATGAAATAAAATTTGGTTAGTTTCATGAAAGTGGTTTAATGAAAAATACATGCAATATAGGAATGTAAGTGCATTTCATAATACAATCTTTTATTTCTCATCCTCCCTTAACTTGCCACCCACTAGTAATTTTTATATGCCAAAATCATTTCTCATTGTTCTTCTGTCTTGTGCGCTCAGCAGAGGTCTCGCCCAAATCCAATGGACCGTCTGCGATTCGATTGATCACTATGGGTATGCACCGGCAAAGCTTGAAACTGGTGGTTCGGATAAATCGGAACTGAAAGCTCCCCCGAAAACTGAATTCTTTAAAAATAGACGGTCAAACTGTTCAGGAATCGGTCCCTCACCCATACCGTTCAGTTATGGGCAATGTTAAAATGACGACAACGAGAAACATATTGACACTTTTTATCGGACTGACTTTTGTGGCTTGTAACAATTCAGCGACAGACAACAAAATCATTTCGACAGCTTCAGACACAATTAATATAGTTTCAGTGGACAGTCTGAATATGGACGAAAATGAAGTTCCCATAAACAAAATAAAAACTGAAATAGTAGTAAAGAACAAAGCTGACTATTCCGAAAATTTTATTCAAGGACTTAGTGAACTTGGTTATGAAAAATTTGAGCTTAAAGACAGTTTGCTTTTAATCAACGGCAAAGACACTGCCTATTTTCCTGAGACACCAAAAATTGGAAAGCAAATAGTTCTGACAGGCAGAAAAGATAATCTTTCAATTGCGTTGACAGTAAAACGCATTAACTACACGACCGTTGACTATAAAATTGAAATGGTTGAATTCGGCAAGACAAGCCACAATCAAAGTGGACAAGCAGACATAATTTCAAGTTTCTTTTTCGGAGCAGAATCAGACGAAAGTGAAAAAACAGGAAACGGGTATTTCGTGACAGAGTTTACTGAATACAAAGACAAGGACTGTTACACTTTCATTCGACTTGGTTACGAAGAAGAAACCGGACCATATTTGTTAGGGAAACTTAAAAAGAATTGCAACGGAAAAATTATGGACATTAACCTTGACAACTTTACGACACTTATTGAAAAATGAGAAGAAACACTGGCTATAACAGGCGTTTGGCAAAAAAGCGGATTCAGTGCTTAAATGAAGCTTTGTGCTTCGTATCAAGTTCAGTGCTGGCAGAAAATTTAGTGCTCCGAAA
>JBEIHH010000117.1:0-7582 GCA_040381475.1 Crocinitomicaceae bacterium
ACTCTTCCACTCTTGGTGCTCGTTGTGGTTATTCGCCTATGCGCTTTAACCCGTTAATCCGATTATTTGTTATAATTTAAATATATTACAATATGCGAATTGTTTTTTTTATTGCTCTTTCACTGCTAGCAAACACGTTTGATTCAGATGCGCAAATCAGTGATTCATGGAAGGTTGGATCTGATATGGCTTCGATTGACAGAGATCGCATATTTGAAGCACCCAACGGTAATCTGATATTGGCCAGGATGGATTACTATTACGGCAACGGAATTGGAATAGATGAAATCCGCTGTTATTCTCCTGAAGGTGTATCGTTGTGGTCTTATAGTGATTCTGATTTTCTCGACAATTCCGCAAGTAATTTTATCGATATTGATTTTGATAGTGAAAGCAATGTTTACGTTGTAGGTTCTAATTTTCCTCAATCCGCTTCTTATCAAAAAAGCGAAGTGATCAAGTTCTCACCTTTAGGCGAGGAGTTGTGGCGAATCGACTTCACCCAGCAAATAGATTGGGCGGAGGAAGTCTTCGAAATAGAGATTACTTCCGATGATAGAATCTTCTTGTTGGCCACACTTTTCAATGCCAGTGCATCAACCATCATTACACATTTTGTAGAGATTGATGATGCAGGACAAACTTTGAATATGATACCCGATCTTAATTGGGAACTCGGTTATGCTCAGTTGTTTGATTTCGGCGATGGTTTTCTATATACAGTTGATCAGCAGCGCGCAACAAAACTCAACCTCGATGGCAGCATTGTCTGGCAGGCTGATTTTGATTTTGGTGCAAATTACATTACGACTTTCGAAGACGAGCGTATTGAGTATTTGGTAGAATACCGCGATGGCTTCTTATATGCTGCAGTCATCCTCAACGAACCGGACTTCACCTTTGAAGATTTCGGATTGGTGAAGGTGGATGCAAGTGGTCAGATTGAAACACACGTTTATGGTATTTTACCTGAATACCAAGAGCTGTGGGGTGTTAATCCCTTATTTCTTGAAATGGATTCGGGTGGTAACTTCTACATTGTTGGTGATTATTCCAACGGCAATGCAGGACCAACAGTCGATGATATTTTGGATGAAAGGGGAGGACCAGGTGAACCTTTCTCAGGGATTTTCATTCAAAAAATTGATGCCGGATTTAATCAGCTTTGGTTATCTGAATATCCCTTTTTCCCGACAGATCCCTACGGTTTTCCGACCGGAACCTTTTTTGCAGATGATAAACTTGCAATAATCTTTCAATACACAACAGCCGGAGGATTCGGCCAAATGATAGAATGCCTCTCAGAATCAATCGGATCTGTAATCTGGTCGGATCTTGAATCATCCAATGAAGTGAATGAGCAAAGTGAGCCACATGCAAGCATAATTAGTTCTGCTGGCGCTTTGTACATCTGCGGAAAAGGCATAAACAGCGGCCAAAAAGGAGAAGTGAGTCGCATTTATCTTTATAAGTATGAGTTGTCTCCGGCTGGTATAGAGGCCGGTCCAATGCAACCGGAGGTAGTGGTTTATCCCAATCCTGCCATTGAATATGTGTCCATCAATCAAAATCATGATTACCAATATGTCGATGTAATCGATCAAACTGGTCGCATCTTGTTGCATGAAAGAATGAACTTTGGATTGAACAGACTGAATATTCAGAGTTTGGCGGAAGGGGTTTATACGATGAAGTTAACAGGAAATGATGTACAGGTGATTCATTTCGTGAAAGCGAAATAGTGTTGTTGGATGTTCTCATCTGCATAAAGGCAGGGTGAGTGAATTGTATCACCTTGCCAGTGCCATGTGATTTGTTTTTGGTCATGGTTATCAGTGCCTTTATCTTCGCACACAACATTAGAGCATGAAGCAAATCCAAATGGTTGACCTGAAGGGTCAATATCAGAAAATTAAGAGCGATGTTGATGATGCCATCAATAGAGTTATTGAAAGCACTGCTTTTATCAATGGTCCGGAAGTAAAGTCATTTCAGACTGAGCTTGAAGACTATTTACAGGTAAAGCACGTCGTCCCTTGTGCCAATGGTACCGATGCATTGCAGATGGCTATGATGGCGCTTGATTTGCAGCCCGGTGATGAAGTCATAACATCTTCATTCACTTTTGTGGCATCTGCGGAAGTGATTGCATTGCTCAAGTTAAAGCCTGTAGTGGTGGATGTTGATCCTGATACGTTCAATGTTGATCCGGAGTCCATAAGAAAAGCCATTACCCTGAAAACAAAGGCCATAGTGCCGGTTCATTTGTTTGGCCAGTGTGCCGACATGGAGCAGATTCTTGCGATTGCCCACGAGCACAAGCTGCACGTAATTGAAGATACCTGTCAGGCCATTGGCGCTGACTATACATTTTCTGATGGCAGAAAGGCCAAGGCGGGAACCATGGGCGACATGGCAGCCATGAGTTTTTTCCCATCCAAAAATTTGGGTTGTTATGGTGATGGAGGTGCCATTTTTACCAACAACGACGAGCTCGCCGAAAAGCTTCGCATGATTGCCAACCATGGTATGAAGGTGAGGTATTACCACGATTCCATTGGTGTCAATTCTCGCCTCGATTCCATGCAGGCCGCAGTATTAAGAATCAAGTTGCGCCATCTGGATGAATATAATAATGCGAGAAGAGCAGCAGCCGATTTTTATGACAAGGCATTTGCCGGCGTTGCTCAATTGAAGACGCCCGTTCGTGCGCCATTTACAACGCATGCTTTTCATCAGTACACCCTGGTTACAGACGGTATTGATCGCAATGCACTGCAGGAGCATTTGTTATCGCATGGTGTACCCGCCATGATCTACTATCCTGTGCCGCTGCATATGCAAAAGGCCTATATCGATCCACGTTATCAGGAAGGCGATTTCCCGGTTACAGAAGATCTTTGTCGCCGGGTGATAAGTCTACCGATGCACAGTGAGTTGGATGAAGAACAGTTGCGTTTTATTACCGGGGCAGTTCTGAGGTTTCTGAGGAATTGAATGGCAACGATGGAATGATGTTTTATGAAGGCGCAATAATTTGCATGCATGGGCTATTCAGCTTAGCAGGTGGCTCGTTGTATTGTGAGTTTTGTATTGAAGACTGCGTAAGCTTAAAAATGAGCTAAAACCTTTGTGATCCTTCGTGTGAAATCCCTTTGAGACCTTTGTGGTTAAACGTTTATGCGCTTTAACCCGTTAATCCGATTAATAAGTCCGGAAGAAAATGAGAGGCCAGTTTGGACCGGAAAAGAAGAGTCAGGGTTACTGGATTTTCCAGTTGGTCGCATACCTGATAAGTTCCAGCTACACCCTTCTCAGTCCTCATTGTAAATCTTAATCGCCTTCTTTTGCATACCCCTCGCCCACAAGAACCAGGGCACGGAACTAATGGTCAATCCAAGTGAAATAGCACCGGCTTTAGGATCTACAGCCTCACCACTAGCCGCTGTCGATGTATTGGCAAAAGTGGCCACACTACCTGCAGTCAACAACAGGGAGCCGAGCACGTTCAAGGTTGCTGCTTCATTGTATTTTTTATACGCCTTGGAATTTGGATGAAGAATTTTCTTCATGTCGGCAGTTTTGATATTCCTTATTCGAACTCCCTCATAGGTAGTATTACCAAATGGTTTTTCTATGATAAAATACGAACGCGTGGAATCAATTGAAATATTGCCAGAGCCATTCACAGTCTGGAACATTAAGTTCATTTGGGAATACTTTCCGGGTGCTATGAGTGAGCCTTTACCGGCCATCGCCAGGGTATCCTTGATTCGCGTGAATTGTGCGCAAACGTTGAAGGATATGAATATTGCGGCCAATGACAGAAGAGTTAATTTTTCATTAAAGTGATTTATTGCAATAGTGAAACAAAAGTACAGTGCACGCAAACGTAGAAACAAAATTCACAATACCACCCATGACGCTGAGACCCTGGCTGACGGTGGAAACCGTGTTGGCAACTGTTACTGTAGCACCATATTGGCCACACCACGCCATGGATACAACTGCTAATCCGAGACGCCCAACGGGATCCACAAAATTCGCCCCGAATTGCTCGGGACTCGCATTTCTAAACCTCCGCTGCGCAGCGGTTAACAACTGCTGAGTATTTGTAAAAGTAATGATTCGAAGGAATGGATATTGTTTCTCAGATCTCCTTCAGCGATCGAGATTAAACATCCAAATGCATCAAAAAAATCAATCAATCTTTACCTTTTTACCCAATGTAATTCGTCCTACATTCATATCACTATCATACATAAAAATAAACCTGACCTTACCTCTTTTGCCACAGTGCACTGCCAAGCCATGCTGTTCGCCCATTCTGTATTGACGAAGCATAGACAATTCACATTCGTTGAACGTTACCTCAAAACCATGCAATAAGTCCCGCACACCCCAAGGTGAAGAGGTGTCTTCTACAACAACCATTTCATCATATTTGCAGAAACAAGATTGTTGACGATCGTGCCAGCCCGAGGAAACCGCTCGCTGACCATCCAGATGGCGTTCTCCAAGTGATAAATGATACGGTTTGCCGATTCTTTTTCTTTGAAAACCTTTTGTTGTATCCGCAGAAACCAATGCATTAATCCCTTCAAATTCTGCAATCAGCAATGCCCTTCCAGACTTATCAAATTCATAAAGCGGGTAGTTCTTTTTACCCGCCTTTGGGACATTCAGTTCATAGGCTCTCGTTCTTCGGAAATAAAATTCCATATTCGGTTCTTCAGGTAATGAGTCCACGTACATTACTTTATTCAGCTTGCCTTTGACAAAATAATATTCATGTACAAATGCGCCACTGCCATCTTCTTTGTCAACCGAACATCTGATAATGTGGCTTTTATCATTTTCATCCTGCCTCACGGTGAAGACAATTCCTCGATGATTGTACAGCGTGTCCTGCCCCATTGCGCTCAAAAGGCACAAAAGCATGCTCAAAAAAAGAAATCCTATTTTCATTCGCCAGTTCTCGTTGCTTGTTGATACAAAATTTGAATGGTTGCCTTTGTCTTGCGCTGTCGGATGTTTCGGGTACCACGGTTTTTTAAACTCATTCTTGTATCGGGTGCGTAATAAGGACTCAGTCCGTTGGTTCGCAATCTGCTTATGGCATGGTCGTCCAGCATCGATGCTTCGACCTCCAACGTATATGTCGCTGATGAACCTGTCAATCCTGATTTTCGCAAAGTCAAGTGATTTCCATCAGCAATGTCAATACCAATAGTTCGGGAAGTTCCGCCCGGGCTTGTGAAATTCTCGCTATAGCTTGCATGATCCAAACCAAACTCCACATCGCTCTGAAACAAATCAACCTGAGTGCTTCCGGAACCAATATCTACGCGCAGACGCACATTGCCTCCATCGGAAATTGGCATTGAATAAATATTTCTTCCACTTCCGTCAGGATCAAGCGTACTTCGCATAGTTGAAATATCAATGCTCAGCATTTTTTCATGATGACCATCGGCATGATCATGGCCATCACCATCACCACCAGAATCAGATTCAACGCTTCCTAAATCGAGTGCAAATCTTGTAAGAGACCGGGCTGAGTTCCATGCGCGATTGTTGGTAGCAGAATGATTTTGGGAATTCTTCGTTTCAGCACCTTTCCAATACCATCTTTTATCGCCGCATTCACTATCCAAATTTAACGATAATATGTCCTCCTTGTCCTCTGCTCCATGTCTATTCGCTGTTCGGATATACCTTGCAACAGCATAGGACTCTGATCTTGACAAACCGGGCAAAGGATCGATAGTATATCTAACGAAGTCAACAACCGCCTTAACAACGCCCCCTCCGCCAAAAATACCACCAAGCGAAGAAGTAAATTGCAGCACCCCGCCGAAGGCCGCTGCAGATTGAGCAGCGCCGGCTAAATTTTTCAATCCGGAAGCCATGTTACCTAAATCAGCAAACATCAAAACACCAACTGCTGCGCTTGTGACAACCCAAGAAGTAAACATCCCAAGATCTGAATTAAAGAAATCCGCCATGGCAGGCTTACTAAGACGTCCATCGGGATCCACAAAATTCGCCGGGTCATTCACCATGCCGGCATAGGGAGAGTGGCATTGCTCCAAAGGATCGGGGGCATGCCAGCGACCAATGATCGGGTCGTAGTACCGCGCAGCGAAATAGTTCAGATCAAGACCTTCGTATTTCCACTCCAGCTCGTGCCAGGTGGCGGAGGTGTAGCCTTTGTTGTACATCGCTTCTGCGTTGTACGCAAAACTGCCGTTGAACCTTCCGTATTCCAGGCCATATGGATAATACTCTTTCACCGAGCGTACCACGCCGTTTTTTCTTCGTATGGTAAGATTATCAAAGCTCACAAGGTTGTCGCTGTAATTGGTCAAGTAAGTGTAAAAATAACCATTCGCCGGAATGGATATTGTTTGTGATTGCAACATTTCCAAAGCACCGGGTTCTCCTATCCCGAATCGTTCCTCTCGGGATTTCGCAGCTCATTTTTTTTTATGGTTTGCTCAACTTGAATCATGCCACTATATTGACTGTTGATATTCAGAAACTCATCGAAGAAAACATAAATCAGAAAACCCTGCGGCAACGACATATCGGCGGCGTCTACCAGTGGGTCCAGGAAATTCGAAAGCGGCGCTGTACCTGTTCCGCCCGCACCGGCATAATTGATCAGGGTGGTCTCGTCCACAATGCCCGCGCCTTGGTTAGGCATGAGTTTCAGCAACACTTTCACCAATGCTAAAAGTCTATCAATTCCACTTCCTTTTTGAAGATACGGTCATAGCACATTCACGAAATTATATTAGCTGAAGTTCACTTTAACTGGACCTCAATACCGTGATTTGATATAGAGCATCCTTATTAATCTTATCAAGTGATGGGTAATTGAACATAGGCTTATAGATCTTTTCAAACAAAATGACGTCATTACTACTATCCTTAATCCAAAGCATGATGAGCTTCCTGGTAAAAATATCGAGCGCGGGTCGCATAGACAAATCAGTTACTAGTACCTCAAATTCTTCTATTTTCTTATAGAACTGGCTGCCATTAGGATAAATCGCATAGCCTAGATGTGCAGCTCGAAGCCTATTTTTTATCACAAAACTTGTTTCCATGTCTCTTTTTGCACCCAATTTTAATATATTCTAGGACAATATCCAAGTCCAGGCATTATGAATATGACCGAAGGATCAGTTCCCTGATCTATGGAATTACTATATGTTCCATATCCAAAATGCCATGTCGGTCTAATAACGTTGTCAAATGCAATTCCATATGATAGTCCAATAAATCCAGGAATAAATGATGGCATTTTCAGGTACCCTTCCAACGAGTAATAAAAAATACCTGAAGGATTATCAGCGCGGCTAGCGTTCAAAAATGATATTCCGATATCAAAGGCGGATCCTACAGCACCGATCTTTCCCCAAGTTGTATTGAACCTCGTTATTGGCGGCATTTTTTTAACTATTGACGATCTAACAAAAGTTGAATTGGCAGCATTTCGCCAAATCTTACCCGTGTTATCCAAAAATCCAATTCCCCGATAAGAGATTTCGGTGAACCTAGAACGAAAAAGGCT
>JBEIHH010000118.1:0-7566 GCA_040381475.1 Crocinitomicaceae bacterium
ACTACAGAATTACAGGAATGGTGCATTTGAGGACAGCATTATTACTGTACACAACTATACCATCAAAGAGTCCAATCAATGCCGCATTGATCGAAGTGAATATTACACACGTTCGATCAATCCAGAAGTTTGGATAAAATATAGGAAGATATTTTGGGAATACAATCAAGATGATCGTGTTTCACAGTATCGTATTTCGAACTACAATGCACAAGGTGGTAACTGGAGTGGTACTCGTTATTACTATACGTATCTGGATTCATTACTTTCGACAATTCAATATTCTATCCCACAGGAGGACTACGGATGCTCCGACAAGCAAACAGCTAGCTACACTTATGATGACCAAGGTCGGGTTATAAGAATCCAAAACTCCCGCATCTATTGCCATCCCGGTAAAAATCTCCCGACAAATAAGACAGAATATTATTATGATAATGAAGGAAGAATATCTGTAGACAGCTTTTATAACTGGAGCGTTGGATTTGTTCTGAATAGAGTCCAGACATATAGCTACAATAGCAACAGTCAATTAGATTCACTTCTATTAATTAATTCCTACACAGCGCCGCTGGGTAACACACTTTACACATTCGAATACCTCGATAATGGATTGCCTGAGAGCACTAGCACATACGCCTATGGCGAAGATTGGATTCCTTCACTTAGAGTGGAATATGAATACGATTCAACGCAAACAAGAAGATTATTTACCTATCGGAAAAAATGGAATTCAGAAACCAATGAGTGGTCATTGTATGCAAGAGTAATATACGACGAGTTTTGCACTGATGAGGTCGTTCCTGAAATTGCCACTGAACAACCCCTGTTCAGATTGTATCCTAATCCCGGCGAAGAAATTCGGTTACTTCCTTTGTCAGATATTCGCAATGTGAACAATATCATGGTACATGACATCCGGGGAGTTGTTGTGTATAGCGATCAATTCCAATGGCCACATATGGACCAAATCGCAGAAAGATCAAGAAGCATTCCTGCAGGATTTTATATAGTCACCATTTATTCAGAAGAATACTCTCAGCAAATCAGATGGCTGAAATCAGAATAACAGAAAACAAGGAGCACAATTCAAAACTTCGCAGTCGCATTCAATGTGTTCAGCTCAATTGCTGAAATCAAATCTCGGATTCACCACATTGTTGTAAATCGAACCGAAGCGATAACTCAAGCCCAAATAGGTGTAGAAGTTATAATCAGTAAGTAATTCCTGTTGTTGCAGCAAGACTTCCGCATCGGTGGCACCTTGCTTGCGGATATTGACCTGATCGCGTACGACATTAAAACTCATGTATGAATTTACTGACAGGCCTTTAAAAATTCTGACATCGAAATTGATCCAGCTACCATAGCGGTATCTTGCAAAATCATTCAAAAAAGAAGAAGCAAATATTCCACCTGAGAAGCTGCCCCAATCCTGTGTAAAACTTGAACCAACATTGAGACCGTGTGTAGGCGCAACCAATGTTGTTTCATTAAAAATGGTGGTGTCCTGGAAATCAAAATACTTTGCTCCGATGTTGTAACTGAATGTTACGAGTTTCGTTTGTGCCTCCTTATAAGGAAATACATCGTACTCAATGGCCAATGAAGTATTCTGGTAGTAATCATAATTGCTGTAATCGGCAACCTCAACATTTACAAAACCACCGGCAGACCATCTCTCACTGATGGAATGCACATACGACATGGCAGCATTCTGGCTTCTAAGTATGTAAACAGATTTCTCGCCGTCGTAATTAAAGCGTTGCTCCGAATAATTCGCACCAATCCGAATATCGAATTTGTGCGTATCCTTAATTTGTGATGCCCTGATGTTTCCACTAAAATCGCCATTCTGAAATACCTTTTGGGCCTGAACATTCGCATTTCCATTGATTCTCATGACCCAGGCATTCCATTTGTCATCCTCAGGATTACTGCCAACGCCAATATCTTCATTGTCTTTGTTATTAGAACTGGCAATGTCCAGCGTTTCCAGGAGTCCGGTTCTTGAAGCATATCTGACCAAGCCAAGTTTTACCCTTTTCAGCATCATCTCCCGGGTTTCAGCGTCTGTATTGATAGCACTGGTTGCAAATTGGAGCGTATCATTCATTCCTGAGAACTGATTTTTTCCGGTGAAGAATAGTTTGAAATCTGAGCCTCCGCTTCCAGTAAGAATTGCGGCGACCCTCAAATCAATATCAGACACGAATTGATCCTGCACAAAATCAACCCAGGTAATTTGTGTTCTGAGATAGTCGTCATAACAGTATTCGCAGGTAACAAATACTTTGATCTCCTTGTTCTGAAATGAGTCTTGCGCAAACACCGCCATTGAGAGCAGCATGATCAATCCCGAAATGATAAGTTTCTTGGTCATATGGTTGGTTTCACGGTTCAATGATAAATGATCATTGGAGCCACTAGAATATGCTTAACACTAATTCTGATATTTTATTGAAATCTTCTTAACCAAATTCATTCAAGAAATGCAAGCAAGTTTACCAAGGTCTCTCAAAACTAGCTTTATCAAATACTTTGTCTGTTGTCTTGAACATTGAACTATAACTGTTCTTGAGTTTCAATGGGTCTTTCTCACCGAACGCTCGCGATAACAAAGCAATCGGATAAAGGATGAGAAAGAATATAAGCGACATCAGAATATTCGGAATTATTTTTCCCAAAATGAACGCAAGCTTCATCCAAACCCATTCAATCTTCCGGGCAAGGTAGTTGGAAAATATGCCGGCTAAACCCACCACGACGAGTACTTTGAATGCCCACATCCATCCGGTAAACCAAAATACCACCGCAAAACCGACTACGATGGTCAGTACAGTTTTTGAAGGATTGGATTCTATTCGTGTCATAAATTCGGATTAGAACAAAGAATAAATAAACGGTGCAATGGCGCTACCTCCGCCAAATACGAGCAGTACGCCTATCAATAGCAATACGATAATGACCGGCATCAACCAGAATTTCTTGCGCTCTTTCATGAAATTCCACATGTCCTTTAGAAAATCCATATTCCTGATGTTTTATTCTATTCTTTTGACAATCTCTTCCGCCAATATCTCGTTGGTTGCCGCATTGGGATGCGGATCTCCGCCGAGTGTTCTCTCCTCTGTGTACTCAATAAAGTCGGAAATATCAATATATTTTATGTTCTTCTGATCCAAACAGGACTTGAATTTTTCCATCTCCTGAGCAGTGTATTTTTTAAAAGAAGGGTAAATAACAACGTAAAAATTATGATTTCCGAATTTTTCTGCATACCTGATCTCTGATTCTTTGATCATTTCGGCAACCATATCAATATGTGAATCATTCAACTTAAGCGGAAAATCAACCTCAAACTTCTTCAAAGTATTCCATTGATAAATGCTTTCATAAACCTTGGAAGTGATATATCTGCCGTCCTTAAACATTCCATTTCGAACGAGCGATCCGTCTTTCATCTCATAATAAGGTGCGTTGTGAAGCCAGTCGCAATACCTCGACATGGTGCCGATTGAACGATATATATGGTCCCAAAAGAATATATAAAACGCCGATCCATCTTTTTCCGGAACCTGCTTCGAAAAATCATGGTAATCTAAACTCGCCAGCATATGATTTGTGCCATATCCTGAATAGCCAAAATTGTATGCGTTACAATCGTTTGATATTTTCTGAAAGTAATATGGAAGCGTCTGATTATCCTCCAAACCAAATCCATAAGCGATTGAACAACCGAAAAACAAACTGAACTTTTGTCGGGTTGAATCATGGTCGGGAGTGATTCGTTTACAGAACTGATCAATGCTGCAATGAACATCGAAAACTGTATCCGATCCATGTAACAGTTGAGCATGGTAAACGCTATCGGCATATGGCACGGTGCCTATGTTTCTGGCTATGTGATCATCCGGGAGCACAGGAATACTGAAGTCCTTTTTAATTGCTGCGGGCATTCCAAGAAGGAAAAAGCAAGTGATCTCAAGCAGCATGATCAATCCACTCAGAACTGTCAGGTTCAATAGTATTGTCCTTTTTGCTTTGACAAAAACCATAAAAAGGGCCGAAATGATGAGCAAAATGGCAGCATACGATATCAGACGCAATGCGCCGGAAACTTCATATTCAGCAGTGCGGTATTTTATGCCATAGATGACCAGCAGGATGACCCCTGCACTGAAAATCAGAATCGCCGGGCGGTAGCGGGCCAGAATGCCTCTTTTTTCTTCCGCATCCTTAACTATGTCTTTGGCATCGTTCATCCTAATCGCTGTTTAGTGCAATTTTCCATTTCTCTTTATTCTCCCAATCCGGTTGTTCAGTTTTGCAATAAACAAAGTCACCTATGACCAGATAATCCATTTCTGTGCTCATAAAACACCGATAAGCATCATGTGGTGTGCACACGATTGGTTCACCGCGCACATTGAAGCTCGTGTTGACAACCAAGGCATAAGAAGTCTGTTTTCTGAATGATTCAATCAGCTCCCAATATCTTTCATTGGTTTCGCGATGCACAGTCTGCACTCGTGCCGAATAATCAATATGCGTTACAGAAGGAATGTCACTTCTTTGAAAATAAAGTCGGTCCCACAAGTCGAGATTATAATAGCCATCAGGCGTCTTTTTCCTATGTTGTTCGCTCACCGGAGCAACAAGCAGCATATATGGCGAAGCACAATCCAGTTCAAAATACGCTGATGCTTTATCAGCCAGAACAGATGGTGCGAATGGTCTGAAACCTTCGCGGTATTTGATCTTCAGATTGAGTTTTTTCTGCATTTCCGGATTGCGTGCATCTCCGATAATACTTCTGTTTCCCAAAGCTCTTGGACCAAACTCCATCCTTCCCTGAAACCACCCTACTACATTGCCTTCGGCCAATCTGGATGCAATAAAATCCGCCATTTCCGGAAAATGCTGATATAGCTTGAATGCCGCGTTCACTTTGGCGTTCATCTTCTGGATTTCCTTGTGCGCATATTCCGGTCCGAGGTAAGAACCGCTCATGCTGTCTTTTCCGGAAGCAACTGTCCTTGGTTCGTCAAAATACATAAAACTTGTAGCCAATGCTGCACCCAAAGCGCCACCTGCATCACCGGCGGCCGGCTGGATATAGATCTCTTTGAAGATCCCCGATCGCAAGATCTTTCCGTTGGCTACACAATTGAGTGCCACTCCTCCTGCCATACACAAATTTTCCGATCCCGTCAATGCAGCAGCCTCTTGCGCCATTTTAAGAACAATATCCTCAGTAACACGCTGAATGGCCAATGCCAAATTGCAATGGTGCTGCATCAACTCATCTTCAGATTCGCGTTTCGGAAAACCAAATAATTGGGCCCATTTCTGATCAGGAACCATGCGCAAACCGACAGGATAACTGAAATTTTTCTGGTTTAACCAAACAGATCCATCAGCCTTTATATCGATCAGTTGTGTTTTGATTATTTCCTCAAATCGCGCTGTTTCAGGGCTTTCCGGATTACCATAAGGAGCCAGCCCCATCAGTTTGTACTCACCTGAGTTGACTTTGAATCCAAGAAAATATGTAAATGCACTATATAATAATCCCACGGAATGCGGGAATTCCAATTCCCTGATAATCTTCAGAGTGTTGCCATCTCCTATTCCTATTGACGCCGTAGACCACTCGCCCACTCCATCAATGGTAAGCACAGCAGCCTTCTGAAAAGGAGAAACAAAAAAAGCACTCGCTGCATGCGATAAGTGATGCTCTGTAAAAAGAAGTTTTATATGCTTCTTATCATATTCGCCTACTTCTTTTAGGCCTTCATGAATCATTTTTTTGAGGAACAATTTTTCTTTGATCCAGATGGGCATTGCCATGAGAAATGATACCAGGCCTTTAGGTGCAAAAGAGTAATACGTCTGCAACAATCTTTCGAATTTGAGCAGAGGCTTGTCATAAAACACAACGGCATCCAGGTCATTGATTTCGAGACCGGCTTCGTCAAGACAGTATTTGATAGCATTCACCGGGAAATCAGGCGTATGTTTTACGCGGGTAAAACGTTCTTCCTGTGCAGCCGCGATGATCTTTCCGCCAACAGTAAGCGCTGCGGCTGAATCATGATAAAATGCCGATATTCCTAAAATTTTCTTCATAAATCAAAAAGCAGAGGGCGTCTGCTTCATCCCTGATAATTAGAATTTTCAAATATACGGACAGGGATATTCGCCAATCTTAACCCAAAATCTGCTTGATGAAGCGCGATAGTTCATTTCGTCGAAGACGAGGAAAATCAAAATTGCATAGTTTATACCCTCGGATAGCTCACTTCCATGCGCCGATTCTACTTTTTTTTTGAGTAGCAACTTCAGTTCGAGTGTCGCAAGCTCTACTTTCAAGTTGTTGACATATACAATTGCCTTCTCAACGGGATTGCGTTTTTTTCTGGATCGTTTGGCCATCGTTTGCGTTTTCGGAATGGATTTATATTTCTATTGAACCAATAATTGAGCGTGATGTTGACGGAATAATTCGAGCGTCGTTTTTAATTCTATTATATTCAATTCATGCCTTGTTCTGGCTGATGGGTGATTATCGAGGTAAATTTTCTTCTGAGCATTGTATTGTCTATCCAATCTCTTTTCATAGTCCTTAACACCGGCGAAAATTTCAAGTTCTTTGCGAATCAGCTTCATCGCTTCACATGATCCATTGTATTTGCGGGTCATCGCCTCGACCAACTTTTCTTCCTTTGCCAGTTTTATTTCCGCGCTTTCAATTTGCGCCTCGAGGTGGCGGATCAAATCCATCTTTCTATTGTGAGCGATCTCATCAACTCCTTCAATCTCCTCCGCGGGAATTTGCAAGCTGCGCATTTTGAGTTTACCCAGCTTGAGCATATTGTCGCTCGACAATTTTCGCATATCAGCCTCCACCAATGAGATGTTGGCGCGACTGATCCCAAGCATGTCGGCCATCGCCGATTGTGTGAGCCCAAGCTCGAGGCGGGTTTCTTTGAGGTAGTTCATTTTAATGGGTGCAAAATCATAAGCTCGTAGCGAATACATTGTAGCATACCTGCAACGCTACCATTACATTGCTACAATCAGTTAAAATTTTGATTACAATTTCGATGACCGAATGGGAATGAGCGTGAAAATGAGGATGAGGAAAAACAGAACCTAAATGAAATGCCTAATAAGAGAGCAACACTGCCGGCATGAGAATGATGGAAAAACAATAGCGGATGGGGACAAAATCAAGCCCAGTTAGCCGATAACTCTACCTAATTAAAGCTCACAGAATCAACCAAATATGCTCCCATTCTACTTTTTTTTGTTGTGTTACTTGCACATTGAATTGCGTGATGTATATTTGCACCCCATTTGAAAAAAATGGCCCGTTCGTCTAGGGGTTAGGACATCAGATTTTCATTCTGTTAACGGGAGTTCGATTCTCCCACCTAGTACCAAAATCGTGGTGTGGGGAAGTGGTCATCCCGTTGGGCTCATAACCCAGAGATCGGAGGTTCGAATCCTCCAACCGCAACTATAAAAAAATTATTCAAATAAATGTATTTAGATGATATA
>JBEIHH010000119.1:0-7565 GCA_040381475.1 Crocinitomicaceae bacterium
GAACCCCAAACCTTCGTCCCGAAGCTTCGGGACTCTGTCCAATTGAGCTACGGATTTATTTCGTTCATCTTAGGATTTTGTTAAAAAAAAATCCCGCAGAGGCGGGATTTCAGTGTCCCCGTAGGGAGTCGAACCCCAAACCTTCGTCCCGAAGCTTCGGGACTCTGTCCAATTGAGCTACGGATTTATTTCGTTCATCTTAGGATTTTATTAAAAAAAAATCCCGCAGAGGCGGGATTTCAGTGTCACCGTAGGGAGTCGAACCCCAAACCTTCGCATCCGTAGTGCGATGCTCTATCCAGTTGAGCTACGGTGACATTTTCCGTAAAAACGGGGCGCAAATATACACAGTCACTTAACCTGCCGCAAATCTGAACATTATTTTGTTCTGAATAACTTCAGTTCGGTGAAATCAAAGTCCGGATTGTCAACGAATACAAGCATTTCCGAGGCGGCGCCTTTCGAGTCCAATACAAAAGTGACATCTCCCGGAGGCAACATCATCTTGGTTGTCCAGTTCAGTTGGAATGTATCGTAATGCCAGTGGGTGAGGGTGCCTTTGAATAGGGCAGTGGGCTTAAAGTCAATCACAAGACCGCCTTTTTCTTCCCGCACTTCTACTTCGCCGTACATCTCGCTGCGGTAAGTACCGCAATAGTTCTTCAATTCCAATGAGGGCTTGGTATTCTTGGCGCGAGCTGCTTCTGCTGCTAGAAGCGCCTCCTGTGTGCCTTTTTCGTCGTCTTTTTTGAAACCGAGGAATATGCCTGTCCAGTCTTTTTTCTCCTGCACACGGCAGAATTCGTCCAATATCTCAAACGCCAAACAACTCGGCAGGGAGTTGATATTGTTCGTCAGTATCACAAAACCAAGATTGAGTTCCGGCACCATCATGGTCTTGGAAATCATTCCGTCGTATCCGCCGCCATGACTCACCACCTTGTATCCGCCATACTCCATCAGTTCCCAGCCAAGGCCGTATCCGTTGAAGTGGCGGGTAGGCATGTTGTCGCGCTGCCATTTGCCCACAGGCTTGGGCGTATTGTTCTCCCACATTTCTATGGTGCGGGCTTCGTTCCAGTATTTGCGGCCGTCCAAGGTGCCTTTGCCCAGCTGCAAACGCAGCCATTGGGTCACTTCGGCCACACTGGAGTTGATGCTTCCGGCTGGACCAATATTGTCCCAGTTCACATAGTCGATCACTTCATTCACGCCCTTCTTCTCATTGTGAGGCATGGCAATGTTGTCGCCCGGTTTGAAATCGCGCACACTGCTGTTGCTCGTCTTCATGCCCAGCGGGCTAAAAATGCGTTCGCTCACATAGTCGTCCCAGCTTTTGCCCGATATAACTTGTACTATTTCGCCTGCGGCTAAAAACATAATATTGCTATATCCATAAGATTCGCGGAATCCGAATACCGGCTCGAGGTGTTTTGCTCTGCGAATTACCTCTTCGCGGCTGTGCGTGGTACCGTACCAGATCAGATCACCACTGAAAGTGGCCAGGCCGCTGCGGTGACAAAGCAAATCGCGCACGGTAAAGGCTTCACTCACATATGGATCGTACAGCGTAAACCAAGGCAGGTATTTGCGCACTTTGTCATCCCACCTGAGTTTGCCTTCATCCACCAACATGGCGAGCGCTGCTGAGGTAAATGCTTTGCTGTTGCTGGCGATCGCAAATAGGGTCTTGTCGTCGATGGGGTCGGTCTTACCGGCTTCTTTGACACCATATCCTTTGGAAAGCAGCACCTGATCGTCTTTGATGATGGCCACGGCCATTCCGGGCACATTGAAGTCGGCAATGGCTTTGCTGAAAAGGGCGTCAAGTTCTTTGATGTTTTTTGTATAAGGATTCTTTTGGCTATATGCAGCAGCGCATACAATACACAACGAAAGAAGGATAATGAATTTTTTCATGGTCGAAAAGTAATCAGCCCGCTCAATCAATGAGACATTTCTTATGATGAATCTGGACCTGGAGTTAGAATTTTTGTTTGTCCGGACTGCTATTGGTATTGTTTTTTTTGCGTCAAATGAATAAGTTGAATCAAAGGTGGAATAATTTCTAACCGCAAAGAGCGCAAAGTAGACACCTGTATAACTCATAGTGTTCTTTGCGCGAAGTTTTCTTAGTGCTCTTAGCGGTTAAAAAAAATCATGAGAAAAACCGATTGAAGAAAGAATTTCAAACCGCAAAGAGCGCAAAGTAGACACACTTGTATAACTCATAGTGTTCTTTGTGCGAAGTTTTCTTAGTGCTCTTTGCGGTAAAAAAAATCATGAGAAAAACCGATTGAAGAAAGAATTTCAAACCGCAAAGAGCGCAAAGGAGACACTTGTATAACCCATAGTGTTCTTTGTGCGAAGTTTTCTTGGTGCTCTTAGCGGTTAAAAAAAAGGAACAACTCCAAAAAATGGAAATAGACATAAACATTTCACCAACCACCCAACCCCCTTTTCTCTCCATATTTGCCTCAAACCGATTTATATGATACTTCTCGATGGCGTTGCCACATCCAATACCATAAAAAAGGAAATTGCTGAAGAAGTAAAAAAGCTTGCCGACGCAGGCATTCGCCAACCACATCTCGCTGCTGTGATCGTGGGCGACGATGGCGCCAGCCTTACCTATGTCGGCGCCAAAGTAAAAGCATGCGAAGAAGTAGGTTTTCGCTCAACCTTGTTGCAAAAGCCTTCAACCACCACCGAAGCTGAATTGCTCGAAATAGTAGCGGGTCTGAATAATGATCCGGAAATTGACGGATACATCATTCAATTGCCTTTGCCCAAGCACATCGACGAACACAAGATCCTGCTGGCGGTGAAACCCGCCAAGGATGTCGATGGATTTCATCCGGAGAATGTCGGACGCATGGCGCTAAGCCTGCCTTGTTTTTTGCCTGCTACACCGGCTGGAATTATAGAGTTATTGTCGAGATACAGGGTCGAAACCGAAGGAAAACACTGCGTGGTCATTGGCCGATCGCACATCGTAGGCATGCCCGTTGCCCTGCTCATGCAGCGCCAGGGTTATCCCGGCAATGCTACCGTTACCATTACACACAGCAAAACGAGAAATCTCAAAGAGATCTGTGCTTCAGCCGATATCATCATTGCAGCAATTGGCCGACCAGAGTACCTAACGGCTGATATGGTAAAGGCAGGCGCAGTGGTTGTTGACGTTGGCATCACACGCGTACCTGATGCTTCTAAAAAGAGCGGCTTCCGATTGGCGGGTGATGTGAAATTTGATGAGGTGGCGCCCAAGTGTTCGCTTATCACGCCGGTTCCGGGAGGTGTTGGCCCTATGACCATCGTTTCATTGATGCAAAACACCCTTTTGGCGGCGAAAAGACGCGGTTAAGCTAAAACCCGCCGACCTTCGAAACCCTCATTGGTCTTCATCTGTAGAAAGATAAGCAAGGGAATAAACTCCCGGAATGTCTAACTAAAACTGAAAACCATGCTGGAAAAATTCAACATCGTGACTCTGAGGAAATGGCTCTTCGTTTCACTATCGCTGCTCTCAACCTGGCTCTTTTTGAAGCCGTAACCTTCAGCGATCCGTTTCAAAAAGCCCTGTAATTTTATGATTTGAAAAAAAATATCGGGAAAATTGAAACCTTGCCGAATCTCTGCCGTTTCAACTATAACTTAAACAAAACTTCAATATTAAAAACCTAACTCAAATGAATACCATCAATGACTGGAAACACCAGGTTCTTCAACGTCTGATAATCGTCTTCTTAGGATTGCTTACACTCGGTGTAGTGTTTCAATCCTGCAAGACAGCACACGGATCATGCGCAGCATACGATCGCGTGGAGGTTCCAAAACAATAAGATACTTCTTTACACAATACAATAGGCAAGTGATTTTGCCAACATGAAAAAGCCGCTTTGATGCGGTTTTTTTCGTTATGCCTCAGACAGATTCATCAATGCACTCACGATTTTGACTGATTCCGCAGCCTCTTTAACATCATGAACCCGCAGCACGTTGGCACCATGCATGAGCGCTATGGTATGCGCGACCACTGTACCGTTCATCGCTCCGGCGGCATCTACACCTAAAATCTGCTGGATGGTCTTTTTTCTGGATAGTCCGGCCATTATAGCAAAGCCCAACATCTTGAATTGCTGAAGATCCCGAAGCAACTGAAGATTGTGTTCCATGTTTTTCCCGAAGCCAAATCCGAGATCCAGTATGATATCATGCACACCTGCTTCTTTCAGTAGCCTGATTTTCTGACTGAAATACATCAACACCTCGCCGGTAACATTCGCATATTGAGGGTTGTGCTGCATGGTTTGCGGCTCACCGAGGATGTGGGTCAGCACATAGGGAACCTGAAGTCGCCCGGCTGTGGCGAACATAGCTGCATCAATACTGCCTCCGGAAATATCGTTGATGATCGTGGCCCCGGCACCAACGGCCTTTTCGGCTACCTGGGCGTAAAAAGTGTCGATCGATAGAACGGCATCCGGAAAGCTTTTGTGTACAGCTTCAACGGCCGGCAGCACCCGTTCCGCCTCCACTTCGGCCGCAACGCGTTCAGCTCCCGGTCTGGTGCTTTGTCCGCCGATGTCGAGTATATCGGCGCCTGTTTCTAACATTTTTCCGGCCCTGTCGATCAATGCCGACATAGAATCGACCCTGCTACCATCAAAAAACGAATCGGGCGTAAGATTCAGAATACCCATGACCAAAGGCCTTTCGAATTCGAACAAACGACCACGAAGGTTGAAAGAATGAGGGCCTGATTTTTTGAGCATAAAAAAATTGTGTTGACTTCCCGTGTAATGACCAAATTTGCGCGAAAATACCGATCACACACCTTGGATAATACTGCAAGACAATTTGATTTGATTACCGGGAAATGTCGCGACCTGTTTCTCAAAAAAACGACAGATTACGGCACCGCGTGGCGAATACTTCGCACCACCAGTCTCACGGATCAGATTTTTATCAAAGCACAGCGCATCAGAACGCTCGAAACAAAAGGCGTAAGCAAAGTAGGAGAGGGCATTGGTGATGAATTCATTGGTATCATCAACTATTCGGTGATGGCACTTATTCAGATGAAACTCGGTAACGACAGTCAGATCGAGATCGGAACGGATGCGGCGATTAGACATTATGATGCTGAATTGGCGGAAACCCGCGAGCTGATGTTGAAGAAAAACCACGATTACGGCGAGGCATGGCGTGAAATGCGTCCTTCTTCATTTACTGATCTGATTCTGATGAAATTACTGCGCATCAAACAAATCGAAAATAACAAAGGCCAGACTTTGGTAAGTGAAGGTATAGACAGCGGATACAGGGACATGATCAACTACAGCGTCTTTGCGCTCATTCAGATGGGCGAGGCGGATTGAGCCATTTCAATTAGAAACAGAAACAGAATGAAAAAGAAAATGAATCTCCGTGGTGGAGACTTAGTTTGACGAGAACACCACAAAACCCCCGATAAACTCACTGGCCCAAGGGACCGGCCTTTGAGCAAATCCGTAGAAATCCCAACAGCGGAGGGCAAAAAACAAATCCCTGTCTGACGACTGATTTCAAAAATCAACCATTCATTCTACTATATACGCTTCACTGCTGATTTTTGAAATCAGGAGGAGTTGTGGATTTCAAGGATTTACTCAACAGCCTTGATTTTTTTGGTTCTTTTTCCTCAAGGAAAAAAGAACGGAAAAGCTCATCATCATTGCCGAATTCGAGTGTCTATTGAAAAAATATCTTTTTCTAAGACGGTTAATTACTTGTTATAGTTTGCAACCAAATATTTTTGCATCGCATCTATGCATCCAAATACGACATTATGAAAATACCCATACTCATCTGCAGAATTTTAGTCGGATCCCTCTTCATCGTTTCGGGATTGATCAAAGTAAACGACACCATCGGCTTTTCATACAAACTCGAAGAATACTTCGGTGAAAGAGCTCTGGGCATGACCGGACTGATGGAATATGCTCTGCCAATTGCCATCTTCATTGTGATCGGCGAAGTCCTCCTCGGTGTTGCGGTTCTGCTTGGCGCATGGCCCAAGTTGACCACCACGCTCATCCTTGCCATGACATTGTTCTTCACATGGCTCACGTATTATACATCACATTGCGAACCAACTTCTTTGGCCATATTCGAAAATGAGCAGGGTAAATATTATATTGAGTCACCCGATTGTGTGCTCACTTGCGGCTGCTTCGGCGACGCTATAAAACTCGAGCCCATCGAATCTTTTTATAAAGACGTGGTGTTGCTCGTATTTATCATACCGATCTTCTTCGCAGCATGGATGAATAAAATCAAGCTCAATACTTTCAAAGAAGATGGTGTGATACTCATCGCTTCGTTGCTGGTAGTGGCGGGCTTCTCGCATGTCATGCTCGAATGGTTGTTCCCGGTATTGTTCACGCTCATTGCCTTCGGTGTGGGTGTTCTCATCAAGAAACTCACAAGTGAAAAAGAATGGCTCATGGCTTTGGGCGTGTTGGTTGTTTGTGTATTCCTACAATACTGGACCCTGGTTCACCTGCCATTGAAAGATTACCGCGCATATGCCATCGGCAGCGACATCAAACTCAAAACCATGTCGGCAGAGGAGAGAATGAACATGACCGACTATGCCAAATTCGTTGAGGAAAAAGTGCAGCCGCTTACCGAAGACACCGTTGATTTTCTGGGTGAAATTGGCAATCCGGAGAATTTCGCAGCATTGACAGAGTTTTTGACAGCGGCAAAAAGTTCAGGTGGTGATGCAGGCGCAATTGCTGCAGAATTCGAAAAGAACAAAGACGCATGGATGAAAGAAATCGAATCATTCCAGCCGCCGAAGTTTGTGAATATGTACACCCTCGAAAACAAGTCCACCGGTGAATCCAAAGAAGTTGACAGCGACTCTTATCTGAAGCAAAAGATGTGGGAGGACAAAGCCTGGACCATCAACAAAGACAAAACATTCTCTAAAAAAATCAAAGACGGTTATGAGCCGCCGATCAAAGACTTCAGACCAGCCAATATGGATGGTGAAGACATGCTCGACAGTTTGATAGGATACGACAAAGTATATCTGCTTGTGATGCACAGCCTGAGCAAGGCAGATACTTGCAATTTCAAAGCAATTAACGCATTTGCTACCAAGGCACAGAAGGAAGGCGCCAGATTCTTTGGAATTTCTTCATCGTCAGGTGAGGAAGTGGAAGAGTTCAGATTCAGAAATCAGACACCGTTCGACTTTCTTTCCAACGATGGTACTGAGTTGAAGATCATCGTCCGCTCCAATCCGGGTCTGGTGTATCTCGAAAAGGGTGTTGTCAAGGACATGTGGAGCAACGCAGATATTCCGGAGTAATTCGGATTAAGGGTACTTCCAAAAACCCTGTATATGATTCGACGAAATCCCATTTTCGAATTGAATGACGTTTGTATTTCGGGCAAAAATTCGCCAAACCCTAAACCAAATCTCAGTTACAGAGCTCCAGCTATGCGCCTTTGCTTTGGCTTGTCTTCGACGAATTTTTACTCCGCGAATCACACACATGATTTTTGGA
>JBEIHH010000120.1:0-7423 GCA_040381475.1 Crocinitomicaceae bacterium
ATGCACATCATCAAAACACCATTTCCGATACAGACCATCAATCCATGCATATACATACATCGCATTGTGTGTGCGAAATGGCGGATGACACGGAAGTCGATGAAGAGCAAACCGATGAGCTGGACGAACACGCATCGTTGCTCAGCGAATTTCAGGTTTACCTGGCCCTGATCAGTGGTGATCAGGAATCGAATCATGACAAGTGGTTTGTTCATGGCCATGGCATGTGCATGGGTGAGCTTTATTTGCTTCACCATAGCTGGAAAGGTTTTCTTCTTGCCTGATTCTCTCAAAGAACATTTGGCGTTTGCGCTGAGTTCTTTCGGTTCATTCACTCAATGAACCGGTTCGTCATCATCATTCCTTCAATTATTATTTTATTACCCCCAAGAAATGAAAGAAAAAATCTTATGGATGATTGCTTTGTCCATTTTCACTGCAAGCTGCAATCATCAACATCACGAAATACACAAGGACTCCGTTTTCACAGTCACCAAACCTACACTAAAAGACACATTGCTTTACAAAGAGTATGTCTGTCAGATTCATTCGATCCAACACATCGAGTTACGGTCCATAGAAAAAGGTTACCTCCAGCAGATCCTTGTTGACGAAGGCCAGGCCGTAAAAGCAGGACAGTTGTTGTTCAGAATCATGCCTGTGATCTACCAGGCGGAAGCGCAGAAAGCACAAGCAGAAGCGCAGTACGCCGAAATTGAATACCAGAATACCAAAGCACTGGCTGACAGCAACATCGTATCCAAAAACGAGCTGGCGCTGGCCAAAGCGCACCTGGAAAATGTGAAATCAGTATTGCGGCTCGCAGAAATGCATCTCGGATTTACTGAAATCAAAGCGCCATTTGATGGCATTGTTGGCCGATTTCGCGATGTGCGTCTCGGTAGCCTTGTAGATGAAGGCGATCTGCTGACCACGTTGTCCGACAATTCTGAGATGTGGGTATATTTCAACGTACCAGAATCGGAGTACCTCGATTATGCACAGCGCGCCAAAACCGATTCGCTGGCACATGTGCACCTTCAGCTTGCTAACTCGCAGGTGTATTGTGAGGAGGGCATCGTAGAAACGATAGAGGCCGACTTCAACAACGAGACCGGTAACATCGCATTCCGCGCTACATTTCGTAATCCCGAGAATATTCTCAGGAATGGAGAAACCGGAAACATACTCATGCCGGTACCACTGCAGCATGCGCTGCTCATACCACAGGAAGCCACATTTGAAGTGCTCGATAAAAAGTTTGTTTACGTGGTAGATAATGACACCGTTCGCAGTCGCGAAATACAGATCGGGGCAGAGATGCCGCACCTCTATGCAGTAAGCTCAGGACTAAACACGGAAGACAAGATACTGGTAGAAGGACTGCGCAAAGTCAAGAACGGCGATCACGTAAATACAAACTACCATGCCATGGGTGAGATCATCGGCGGACTGAATCATCTACATGCCGAATAATCAAGAACCATTTAAAAAGAATTGTTATGTTTAGTAAATTCATACAAAGACCGGTTCTTGCCATTTCTTTATCCATCGCCATTGTGTTCATGGGCATACTGGCGATCAACACACGCCCTATTTCGCAGTTTCCGGAAATCGCCCCGCCGAGGGTGAATATATTCATTGCCTTTCCCGGTGCGAGTGCCAAAATTCTGGTGGAGTCAACACTGATCCCTTTGGAGCGCGCCATCAATGGTGTTCAGGGAATGCTTTACCTTACCTCCGATGCTACCAGCGCAGGAGAAGCCACTATTCAGATAGTATTTGAACCCGGTACCGATCCCAACGCCGCCGTGGTAAACGTAAAGACGCGTGTGGATGCTATCATGAACAACCTGCCGCCACTGGTGCAGCGCGAAGGAATGATCATCACGCCGATACAACCCAGCATGCTCATGTATGTGAACCTGTACAGCGAAGACAAGAATACCGACGAAAAATTCCTGTACAACTATGCGAATGTGAACATCATTCCTGAACTGCAGCGCATCAATGGCATGGGAAGAGCACAGATCCTCGGCAGCCGCACCTTTGCCATGCGCATCTGGCTGAAGCCTGACAGAATGCGTGCCTACAATGTTTCTACGGAAGAAGTAATGAAAGCCATGGAAACGCAGAGTGTGATCGGTAGACCCGGAAGACTCGGTCAGGCTTCAGGTAAAACCGCGCAATCGCTCGAATACACGCTTTCCTACACCGGAAGATTCAATAAACCTGAAGAGTACGAAAACATCATTGTAAGGGCCAATGCCGACGGCGAAATTCTCAGGTTGAAAGACATCGCCGAAGTTGAACTCGGTAGTGAGTTTTTCGACATTTATTCCAACAAAGACGGATTTCCTTCAGCATCCATCGTACTGAAACAAAACTTCGGTACCAACGCAAGTGCTGTCATTGAAAAGACAAAAGCAAAACTCGAAGAGCTACAGCGAGATTTCCCTCCGGGCATGCATTATGAAATCAACTATGATGTATCAAAGTTTGTCAATGCCTCCATCGATAAAGTGATGCACACCCTGGTGGAAGCCTTCATCCTCGTGGCACTGGTGGTATTTCTATTCCTAGGCGACTGGCGCTCCACGCTGATTCCGATCATCGCCGTGCCGGTGTCACTCGTCGGTGCCTTCGTCTTCATGCAGATGTTTGGACTCACGATCAATCTCATCACACTGTTTGCGCTTGTGCTCGCCATTGGTATTGTGGTGGATGACGCCATCGTAGTGGTGGAAGCCGTGCACGCCAAGATGGCCGAGAAACATGTATCGCCGTATGTTGCAGTGAAAGAAGTACTCGGAGAAATCAGCGGAGCAGTTATCGCCATCACGCTTGTGATGACTGCCGTGTTTCTTCCGATTGCCTTCATGACCGGACCGGTTGGGGTGTTCTACCGTCAGTTCTCCATCACTATGGCCAGTTCTATTGTCCTATCCGGTATTGTAGCGCTGACACTCACACCGGTGTTGTGTGCCATGATTCTGAAAAACAACCATGGTCAACACAAACGCAAATCGCCGGTCGACCGTTTCATAGACTGGTTCAACCAGCGCTTCGACGGACTTACCGCAGGGTATGTGCGTCTGCTGACCAAAATTGTCAACCGGAGGCTGATCACATTCGGAATGCTCGCAGCATTTAGCTTTGGCATTTTTGGTGTGAACCAAATCCTTCCCGCCGGATTTATTCCCAACGAAGACCAGGGCCAGATCTATGCGATCATCCAGACACCGCCCGGATCAACGCTTGAGCGCACCAATGAGATATCAAGCCGTTTGCAGGAGATCGCTGAAGAGATTGACGACATCCAGTCAGTGACATCGCTGGCCGGTTATGAAATCCTCACCGAAGGGCGCGGATCCAATGCAGGAACATGTCTTATCAACCTGAAAGACTGGAGCGAGCGTGATCACAGCATCAAGGAAGTGCTGGAAGAACTCGAAGAGAAAAGCAAAGACATCGGTGCGGTGGTTGAGTTCTTTGAACCACCTGCAGTGCCAGGATACGGGTCATCGGATGGATTTTCATTAAGACTACTGGACAAGAATTCTACCGTAGACTATCAGGTGTTCGACCAGATAAACAACGATTTTATGGAAGCGCTAAAGCAGCGTAAGGAACTTTCAGGATTGTTCACCTTCTATGCAGCCAATTATCCGCAGTATGAAATCGTAATAGACAATGAGAAGGCCATGCAGAAAGGTGTATCCATCGGCACTGCTATGGACAATTTGAACATCCTCATCGGCAGTACTTACGAACAGGGTTTCACACGCTTCAATACCTTCTTCAAAGTTTACACCCAATCAGCACCGGAATACCGGCGCATGCCGTCTGACATTCTCAACCTGTTCGTGAAAAACGAAGCCGGTGAAATGGTTCCATACTCCGCATTTGTAACACTGAAGAAAGGACAGGGGCCGAATGAAATCACACGTTACAATCTGTACACTTCATCGGCCATCCGAGGGGTACCCTCGAAAGGTTTTACCACAGGTGATGCCATTAAAGCCATCCGCGAAGTGGCAGAGCAGACGTTGCCCAAAGGCTATGACATTGCCTGGGAAGGACTTTCTTATGACGAAGCCAATCGTGGCAATGAAGCACTGTACATTTTTGCGATCGTGCTCATCTTCGTTTACCTCGTGCTGGCATCACAGTATGAAAGTTTCATCATACCACTGGCTGTAGTGTTATCACTCCCGGTAGGTGTTTTTGGTTCTTTCATGTTGCTGAAGCTGATGGGACTTTCCAATGATATCTATGCACAGATCGGGCTTATCATGCTCATCGGGTTGCTGGGTAAAAACGCCGTACTGATTGTGGAGTTCGCTGTGCAGAAACACAACCAGGGCAGCACCATATTCGAAGCAGCCATTGAGGGCGCCAAAGTGCGATTCAGACCCATTCTCATGACATCCTTCGCTTTCATTGCAGGACTGATACCGCTTGTGCGGGCGACCGGTGCTGGTGCTATCGGCAACAGGACCATTGGTTCGTCGGCACTCGGAGGCATGTTGCTTGGAACCATCTTCGGTGTGATCATCGTACCCGGTCTCTATTACATCTTCGGCAAACTTGCTGAAGGCCGGCAACTGATTCAAGATGAAGACTACAACCCGCTATCCGAAGATCTGACAGACAACAGGAGTGAATCATCCATTCAAGCCTCCATTGAAAAACTGAAGAATTTACTGAAATCTAAAAAATCCAAAAGCAATGAAAACCAGAATGAAATCTAATACCATCGTTGCTTATGTGATGGTACTTCTGGCACTCAGCATGGCAGGAGGGTGCAGCTTTCTGAAGCAGCAGGTGCGGAGTGAGCGAAGAAGCGTTCCTTATACATATCTGGGAGCGATCGACACAACTAACAGCGGCATGATCACTTGGAAAAATTTCTTCCACGATGACAATCTGTTGCAACTGATCGACACTGCGCTGGTCAACAACCAGGAGTTGAATATTATACTCAACGAAATAGAGATTGCGAAGAATGAAATCAGGGTCAGAAAGGGAGAATATCTTCCTTTCGTTGGCATCGGTGCAGAAGCCGGCATAGAGAAACCCGGTGAATACACCCGCGATGGTGCGGTAGAGCATGGACTTGCCGTGATGGACAACAAACCCTTTCCTGATCCGCTAGGCAATTACTCCTTCGGAGCATATGCCACCTGGGAAATCGACATTTGGAAAAAACTGCGCAACGCAAAGAAGGCCGCTATGCTAAGATATCTGGCCACCACAGAAGGAAAAAACTTCATGGTGACACATCTCGTTTCAGAAATTGCGACTTCTTATTATGAACTGATGGCACTGGACAATCTTCTGCAGATTATTGACCAGAATATCGAGTTACAGTCAAACGCTTTAAACATTGTTCGACAGCAAAAGGATGCAGCCAAAGTCTCTCAGCTTGCAGTCAACCGTTTTGAAGCGCAGTTGTTATCAACTACCAACCTGCGTTACGCCATACGGCAGAACATTGCAGAAACTGAGAACCACATCACTTTCCTGACCGGAAGATTTCAGGGACCGGTGAATCGTTCTTCGTCCACATTCCTCAGCATGCCCGCAGATTCGATTTACGAAGGCATACCAATGCAGCTTTATATGAATCGTCCGGATATCCGTCAGGCCGAGCTGGAGCTTGCAGCATCGAAACTTGACGTACAGGTTGCCAGAGCGAATTTTCTGCCCTCACTTGGCGTGCGCGCTTCCACTGGATTTCAGGCATTCAATCCTGCCTATCTTTTGCAACCGGCATCATTGCTTTATAATATGGCCGGAGAAGCGATGGCTCCGCTGATTAACAGGAACGCCCTGAAAGCGGCGTATTTCAATGCCAACGCCAAGCAGTTACAGGCAGTTTTCAATTATGAAAAAACGCTGCTCAATGCGTGCCTGGAAGTCACAAACCAAGTTTCATGGCTTAGAAATTATTCACAGAGTCTGCAAACGAAAACAGAAGAGGTGAACATCAGGAATGCGTCCATCGGCATTGCATCCAACTTGTTCAACTCGGCGAGGGCGGATTATTCCGAGGTGCTCTTCACCCAGCAGGAAGCACTGGAGGGAAGAATACAACTGGTAGAAATTAAACTCAAGCAACTGAACGGAGTTGTGCATCTCTATACCAGCCTCGGTGGTGGCTGGAGATAAAGATCTGCAGCACAGAACGTTGATTTGCGGAATATACCGTCTTGCGGCGGCCTTTTCCATTATCTGCATGATTGGTGCAAGTTCATCTGATCCAAATCAATATCACCGAAGAATCATTCATTAAAGAGCACATCCAAAAACCTCTTTCATAGATCGATAAACTTTAATGACTGAAGTCCTTTTATCATTTGTTTCGATGTTCATTTCTCCGAATACTTCGTCAAATCTCAGTTCCATAGCTTAGGCTATACAACTTCGATTTTCCTCGACTTCGACGAAATGAACTATCGCGTTTGATAAAACTGGTTTTTGGAAGTACCCTAAAGTATTTCCTAACACTCAACGAATAAGTACCGATTGCAAATCTCATTGCTCGTTTGTGCTATTTTCGCCCCAAACTCGTGCGTATGAACTATCTGGATTTTGAAGAACCGATAAAAGAACTACATCTGCAAATTGAGAAGTTAAAAGAGAGTGAAAAAAAGGCGGGTGTAGATATGACAGCTGCCATTGCAGAACTGAGTGAAGCCGCGAAGAAAAAAACGGAAGAAATTTATTCCAGGCTGGATCCATGGCAGCGGGTTCAGGTAAGCCGTCATCCTGACCGGCCTTATACCCTTCAATATATTGATTATGTGACAGGCGGAAGTTTTATTGAATTGCACGGCGACCGCACTGTGAAGGATGACAAAGCAATGGTTGGCGGATTCGGATTCATCGACGGAAGAAGTGTGATGCTGATCGGTCAGCAGAAGGGAAATACCACCAAACTGCGCCAATACCGTAACTTCGGGATGGCCAATCCGGAGGGTTACAGAAAAGCGCTGCGTTTGATGAAACTTGCAGAAAAATTCAATAAGCCCGTCATCACATTCATCGATACTCCCGGTGCTTTTCCAGGCCTGGAAGCCGAAGAGCGCGGGCAGGGTGAGGCGATCGCACGCAACCTCTACGAAATGATGAAATTAAGCGTCCCGGTGATCTGTGTCATCATAGGTGAAGGAGCGTCGGGAGGTGCACTTGGTATTGGCATCGGCGACCGTGTGATGATGATGGAAAATACCTGGTACTCTGTGATTTCACCTGAATCCTGTTCATCGATTTTATGGCGCACCTGGGATAAGAAAGTCATCGCGGCAAATGCACTCAAACTCACTGCAGAAGATATGGCCGGCAACAAACTCATTGACGGCATCATCCGTGAACCAATGGGCGGCGCACACACCGCGCCGGAAGAAGCATTTGAAAA
>JBEIHH010000121.1:0-7400 GCA_040381475.1 Crocinitomicaceae bacterium
AACTTCAAAGCAGCCGAAACTCAGAAGAAGACAGACTATGAGATCAACCCGGGCACGACAGAGAAAGTAAGCAGTGATCTCAGCGATCAATTTGTTCACTTGCATGTTCACAGCCAGTACAGCGTTCTACAGAGTACCACTGACATAAGCGGGCTTGTAAAAAAAGCCAAAGAATGGAGCTCCGAAGCGTATGGGCCCACCATAGCTTTGACTGACCACGGCAATATGATGGCCGCATTTCAATTTGTCAGTGCTGCTCTCAAAAATGAAGTAAAGCCAATTGTCGGCTGTGAAATCAATCTGTGCCGTGATATGCACGACAAAAAAAATCAGGACAACGGATTTCAGATTCCACTGCTGGCCAAGAACAAAAATGGATATCACAATCTTGCAAAACTGTCCTCGCTCGCGCATACAGAAGGCTTCTATTATGTTCCCCGAATTGACCGCGATACATTGCTAAAGTTCAAGGAAGATATCATAGTACTTGGTGGTGGACTCTATGGAGAAATATCCTGGAAAATCCTGAATGAAGGAGAAGAAAAAGCAGAAGAGGCTTTTATCTGGTGGAAAGAGAATTTCGGCGAAGATTTTTATGCAGAGCTTAACCGGCACGGCCTCGAAGAAGAGGATCACACAAACCGGGTAATTATTGCCCTGTGTGATAAACACGATGTAAAATATATCGCAGCAAATTCATCTTATTATACCAAACAAAGCGATAGTGAAGCGCAGGATGCTCTGATATGCGTGCGCGAAGGAGAATACGTTTCACGTCCTAAAAAGTATATCGGTAAACGCGGCAGAGAATACCGCTACGGATTGCCGAATGATCAATACTTTCTGAAATCTCCGCAAGAGATGAGCGCATTGTTCAGCGATCTGCCACTCGCAATTACCAATACAAGACTTGTAGCCGACAAATGCGAACAATACAAACTATCGCGAGAGGTGCTGCTTCCGAAGTTCGACATTCCCATAGAATTTCATGACAGCCAGGACGAAACAGACAATGGTAAACGCGGTGAAAATAATTATCTGCGCCACCTCACATATGAAGGAGCTCTGAAACGATATGGTGATGTCAATGAAGAGCTACGCGAACGTCTGGATTTCGAATTGGCAACCATCGCCAATACCGGATATCCCGGCTATTTCCTGATCGTTCAGGACTTCTGCAATAAGGCCCGCGAAATGGGCGTAAGCGTTGGCCCCGGAAGAGGATCCGCGGCAGGTAGTGCTGTTGCATACTGCATTGGTATCACGAATGTGGATCCGATCAAATACCAATTGCTGTTTGAGCGTTTTCTGAATCCTGAACGCGTCAGCATGCCCGATATCGATATTGACTTCGATGATGAAGGAAGAGATAAGGTTATTGATTATGTAAGAAAAAAATACGGAGCGAATATGGTCGCTCAAATTATCACCTATGGCACCATGGGAGGCAAGTCCGCCATCCGGGATGCAGGACGCGTTTTCGAACTGCCATTGCCGGATACTGATCGAATTGCGAAGTTCATGCCTGATAACAGTGATCTGAGTGACCTTCTCAACTGGGACGATAAAAAACTCAGCGAATCACTGAACGGAGAAGATTTGCAGAATGCCAGGAAACTGCGAGAAATTGCCAACGAAACGTCGCAGGAAGCGAAGGTAGTCTCCATGGCCGGCATTCTCGAAGGTTCAGTACGCAATACTGGTATTCATGCCTGTGGTGTTATCATCACACCCGATGTGATCACCAACTACGTGCCCGTTGCCACTGCCAAAGACAGTGACATGTGGTGCACGCAATTCGATAACTCCGTTGTTGAAAGTGCCGGACTGCTCAAGATGGACTTTCTTGGTCTGAAAACTTTAACGCTGATAAAAGACGCACTTCGCATCATCAAAGAGAAGTACGGTATTGATATCGACATCGAAGCAATACCCACTGATGATGAACTCACCTACAAACTATTCCAGAAAGGACATACTGTAGGGATTTTCCAATACGAAAGTGATGGCATGCAGAAGTACATGAAAGATCTCAAACCAACCGTATTCGACGATCTGATTGCTATGAATGCATTGTACAGGCCCGGGCCACTGGAATACATTCCCTCTTTCGTTCGAAGAAAAAACGGTCTTGAACCTATAGCCTATGACCTGCCGGAAATGGAAGAATACCTGAGAGACACTTATGGTATTACCGTTTATCAGGAGCAGGTGATGTTGCTTTCGCAAAAACTTGCAGGCTTTACAAAAGGAGAAGCGGACGTGCTGCGTAAAGCAATGGGTAAAAAACAGAAAGACGTGCTCGACAAGATGAAGGGCAAGTTCATAGAAGGTGCAATGGCCAAAGGGCATCCCGCTGATCCGTTGGAAAAAATCTGGACAGACTGGGAGGCATTCGCAAGTTATGCTTTCAACAAATCGCATTCAACCTGCTATGCGTGGATTGCTTATCAGACAGCATATCTCAAGGCGCACTATCCGGCAGAGTATATGGCTGCCGTGTTGAGCAACAACATGAATGACATCAAAAGCGTAAGTTTTTTCATGCAGGAGTGTAAAAAGCAAAATATACCCGTACTCGGACCAGATGTAAACGAATCTAAATCACTTTTCAGTGTAAATGAAAAAGGACAAATCCGATTTGGACTCGCCGCAGTGAAAGGGGTTGGCGAAAGCGCTGTTGAAAGCATTATCGCTGAGCAAAAAAACGGTCGCTTTAAAAATCTCTTCGATTTCCTCAACCGTGTTGATGCAAAAGCTTCTAACAAAAAAACACTTGAAAATCTGGCTCTTTCCGGAGCGCTTGATGAATTCGGAATTCAGCGCGTTTGCTATTTCACACCTGACGGAAAAAATGAAACCTTCATTGAGACGCTGGTGCGATATGCCAACTCTATGCGTGAAAGTAAAAATACAAATCAAGTTTCGCTTTTTGGTGATGAAAGTACATCCGTAGTTTCTGAACCGCAACCTCCGCGCATGGAACCATGGGATACCATGACACAGCTTTCAAAAGAAAAAGAAGTTGTCGGTATGTACATCAGTGGGCATCCGCTCGACGATTTCAGTGTTGAGATCAAAGCGTTTTGCTCTAAAGGTGGGCTTACACTTCTTCAGAACATGGAAGCCAACAACGGAAGAGAACTCAAAATTGCCGGCACAATCGTGGAGTTTAACGAAAAGTTTGCCAGATCCAGCAATAAGCCATTTGGCACTTTCAAAATGGAAGACTATGAAGCACAATTCGAATTTGTGCTTTTCGGTGAGGATTATCTTAAATACAAGCACCTGCTTTTCGCCGGAGCTAAATTGTTCGTTGTTGGCCGCATTCAGACCCGTAGATTCGGACAGGAAACCAATGGTCTCGAATTCCGAACCCAAAGAATTGAACCATTATTCGAAATCCGCGAGAAACTGGGGCGTTATCTGGACATAACAGTGAAGATAGATAAACTCAATGACGTGCTGATTGAAAATCTGGCAAACAGCCTCAACAATGGCATAGGAAAAACACAGGTACGCATGAGGGTTCTGACGGATGACGGAGAGCTTAAACTACCGGCAAACGCCTTCAACCGTGTTAGTATAAGTCAGGAAGCTTTGAATGCACTGTCAGAAGTCGACGACATTGAATTCGCACTGAGCGAATCATAACTATGCTTTTGATTTGTACCACTGAACAATTTCATCAAGACCTTCATTGTAGGTTTTATACCTGTATTCCGGAAAACGTTGAAAGAATTTAGAACTATCGAATACATAATCATGTTTCACTTGATACAGCATTTCATGGTTCTCACGAACAGCAGGAATCATCCAGCCGATAACCCTTAGCAACCAGCCAGACAGAACTTGAGGTTTTACATTTTTGCCAAACTTTTTCGTTGCCAATTCGAGAAACTGCTTTCCAGTCATGGTTCCAGGATCAGTTGGTAAATGCCAGGACTGTCCAAAAGCATCCTCCGTATTTCCTAACAATGCTGTTGCTCGTCCTGCATCAGGAGTGTAAGTGAATGAATGTAATTTTTCACCGGTAATCATCCATTGCGGGCTTTTACCCTTAGCCAGATTGTCAAAAACCATCATCTGTAAAAAACTTTGAGATGTATCGGGGCCGTAAAAATCCGCACTGCGCGCTATTAGCGCTTTGATCTTGCCCGTGCTCATTTCACTCAACAGCATATTCAAAACTTCAGCGCGCACTTCGCCCTTGTTACTCGATGGATTGATATTAGTCTTCTCAGTCATCTTACCGTCGCATTGCCCATATGAATACACGTTGTCGAAAAACACGAGTTTCACGTTGTGAGTCTTACATGCGCTGATCACATTGCGCATGACAACAGGCCACTGTACGCGCCAGACATTCAAGTCGTACTTCAAACCTACCGTCAGATATGCCACATCACAGCCCATCACGGACTTTTTTACCTGATCCGCATCAAGAAGACTCGCAGTAAAAAGTTCATCATTGTTATTGACCTTCTTTGGATTTCTGCTTACCTGACGAACCGCAATACCCATGCGATTCAATTCAATCGATATGTGTTTGGCTATAACACCACCTGCGCCTAAGATTACTTGCATACAAATTTCGGAGTTGTGAGAGGCAATAATAGGGGCATTACTCACCCCATCATACGCAAAACGCCTCCAAATGCAATTTAAAAGAGGTGAATTGTCATTTATCCAATGTCAATTACAAGCAGTGATACGATGCTCTATATTCTTCCTTTTTACAAAGAGACAAGCGGAGTCAAATAGAAATTATTGAAGAGTTCCTGGGAACAACCCAGCGGATAAGTCAATACAGAAGAGCATCTTCTTTGCCACTGAGAGGCATCGAAGTAAGCAAAAATCACTCTTTGATGATGTTATATGTTCTATTCAGTTTAGCGCCAACAGTTAATACATAAACACCTGAAGAAAATTGCCGCAACTCCAAAATTGTGCGATTGTGTAATGGAAGTAACCACTTTACCTCCAATTCCGAAAGAAGTATCCGGGTTAAATGGACAAATCACTTCATTTTAAATTGATCAATTCAACAGGTTTATAAAACTTATCCAAACATGCAAGAAGGCAGTATTTATGCTCACTCATGAAAAATTACCTCTGTATGATAAACCTTGAAGTACGTCCATTCCCCAACTTGAAGAAATACAAGCCGTCAGGTTGCGATTGTAAGTCAGTCTCAATCCTCGGGGATTGAATAAAGGAACTAAATATAACCTGCCCTAACATATTTTCAATACAATAAGTTTGACCAAATTCCCTTTCAGGTGCTTCGAAGATTAAAACATGATCACATGGATTTGGATACAGCTTATAAACTGTTTCATTTGATTGCATGTCTATATTGTTTGTTAAACAATCCAATGTGCAGTTCTGCTCCGACGTGAATCCGCCGGGAGATACAAGAAGTCCCTGAAACAAATCACCGGCAGCGCAATCATTCTTCAGGTAATAATTCAGCCATGGAATCAAGCACGTAAAAACCACAGACTGTTGTTCTTCAGCACTGATGGACGCTTGCGGGGAGCAGAAGCTCTGACCAAGAGAACAGGGAACGCTTTCCGATGCGAACTGACAATGGTCGGCGCCCGTTACGCTAAGGAAAGTTTTGCAACTACTCTCCAAAGCATCATACATTGGAATCTGATGATCTTCCGGTGGAGTAACACAATCATTGGCCCCTGAAAATACCAGAGACGGTTTTGTAACTGAAACTGCGGCATCCACAGATGATGGATTGGTTTCGGCTGCGGCCACAGTTACCAGGGCAGTTATATTCGGATCCTCTTCCATGGCGAGGAAAGCAGAACCTCCGCCCATTGAATGGCCCATGACCGCGCAGGTCTGCGCTACGGCCTCAAAAAATGGAGAAGAGTCGTCTGCCCCTTCTGACTGCATAGCCTGACACAAGAACGCAAGGTCCTTTCCAAAATCCGCATGCGAAGGCGCAAGTGAGCCCTCAGTTGTTGGGAACACCATGATATAACCCTCAGGTACGAGAGTCATCCAGTATATATCGTAAGCCGACCATGCCATAAAAAAACCATGGCCAAAAGCGAGCACAGGAAATTCTCCGTCGGCTATAAGCACATCATCACCGTCTTGTAGTGACGGATAATAAATTTCACAAGGAATTTCCCTGTTCGATCTTGTCGGGTCAATAAATGTTTGCTGAACATGTCCTACATTAAAAGGCTGTGCCTTCAAGCCTAATTGCAAAGCAAAAAAACAGAATATCAAAATATTATTTTTCATATGTAAAAACATTTTTACCAAAACATACATAGTTTATACGAGCAACTCTCTACTGAAATTTCATGAACCGGACGTAAAATGCAAAATCACTTCCCTGTCCGGTAAAGAAATGATAAAGATAACATGACAAATTGTATTTATAAAAATACAGTGAATCAATCCACTATCACCTGAATGCCATGTCATTGTTGAATCGTCTTCCTGATTTTAGACAAATCAAATCCATTCGTCTCTAGCCGGGAAAGAATCATTTCATATGAAGCCTCATCCATAACCGGTGCTCTCGAAAGTATCCACAAATACTGCCTGTTCGGATGACAAACCACAGCGTAACTATAGTCATCCGCGAGATCAATAATCCAGTATTTACCTCTGAATGGCCAGAAAAACTGAACCTTCAATTTCGCACTCCCGGAATTTTTCTCGACAAATGCTTTTCCCCGGATATATGATTGTTGTCCTTGAATACTATCACGGTTGCACCGATTCTCAACAATCACATAGCCCTTTTCACTCAGTGTATACTCCGCTGTTGTGCAATGGCAGCCCTTCTGAAATTTTTGCGGATATGAAGCAATTTCAAACCACTTGCCTGAATACCTGTTCAGATCAACGAATGGGACAGTTTGTAAATTTTGAGCCTTCAATACTGAAAAACCCGTCAGGTGTATGATCATGATTAAGATAAAGATAGCCCCAAAATTCAATAGTTTCATTTGATTGTCAGATAGAGTGCGAATGTCGCTTATCGTGCTATTAAAAAATCACTTAATATTTTTTGAAGATGCAAATCCTCCATTATCTACCAGATAGTATTCATTTCATTATCATTGGTCATTTCAAAAATTGCTTCATACAAATCAGTTACTTCAGGGTGAATCTTTGCGGAAGGCATCAAAGGAAAAAATTCAGCCTGCATATCAAGTCCAATAGGAAAACTTGTTCTTATTATCCACTCCTCTTCCTCAAGCTCAGGAGCAATATCCATCTTCATTTTAGTGTCCAGACTATTTCTTGACTTGCTAATTATTTTTTTTTCCAGACTTTCATCACCCAAACTCAAAGCAGAATTTTCAAAAAAGTCAATACCCTTGGCTGGTATATGTAGCAGAAATATTTGTGTCTTACCT
>JBEIHH010000122.1:0-7268 GCA_040381475.1 Crocinitomicaceae bacterium
CAGACTGGTATTTTAATATGCTGTGGAAAGAGAATCGCAAAAAGGGTGTATTGACTAATCTTTTAGCATAGAAATCAGACGCTGCAGAGCTTCAGATGCTCTTCAATCTCAAAAAGGACGAATGTATGTTGGTTCAAATGAAAAAAGACCATTCCGAGGAATGGCCTTTTCAATTATATCTATAAAATTATTAAGCTGTAGCTACAGAAGCCTTCACCTTTTCATCAGATTCTTGTTTGTCGCCAGTCAGGTTGCGCATATCTACAACAATTGGAGATGCGATAAACAAGGTAGAATACACACCGGAAATAACGCCGACAATCATCGCGAAACAGAATCCGCGGATATCATCACTACCGAATATGAACATTACAACCAGCGTGAGCAATACCGTCAAAGAAGTGTTAATCGAACGCCCCATAGTGCTGTTCAAAGCATCATTGATTGTTTTCTCAATCTGACCACTCTTGCGCACTTTGAGGTATTCACGAATTCTGTCGAAGATAACCACTGTGTCGTTGATCGAGAATCCGATTACGGTCAGGATGGCTCCGATAAAGTTCTGGTTTACTTCGAGCGTAAAAGGCAACACTCCCTTTAGCAGGGTAAATGCCGCAACTACGACAAGCGCATCGTGGAACAGAGCCACAGAGGCACCAAGAGCAAAATCCCATTTACGGAAACGCAGCATAATATAACCACCTACAAACAGAAGCGACAAAATAGAAGCCCATACTGCTTGCTTGCGGAAGTCATCGCTCATTGTTGGGTCTACTTTGTAAGAAGATCCGACAACATATGTACTGCCCAACTGATCGAAACCTTGTTTCATCTTTTCGCTCACCTGTGCCTCAACATTATCAGCTTCAGAATTCATCAGGTAGTTAGTAGTCACTTTGAATTCGCGACTTCCCGCGCCAATGCTTTGAACGGTCGTTGAGCTGGCGTTACCAGACTCGTCTACCATCACAGCACTGATTGCGCTTCTCAACTTATCTACTTCTACATCCTGCGCAAATGCCACACGAACAGAAGTACCACCGCTGAAATCCACACCCATATCAAAGCCCCGTGTAAAGGCAGAAATCAAACCAGCTACAATTACGATGACAGAGATGATATAAAACATTTTGCGCTTGCCAACAAAGTCATAGTTCATTTTGGTGAACCAATCCTTGGTAATGCTGCTATAAAAGGTAATTTGCTTTTTGTTTTCGAGACGACGGTAAAGTATCAAACGTGAGATGATAAGCGCCGTCACCAGTGTTGTGAAGATACCAATGATAAGCGTAGTTGCGAAACCTTTGATTGGTCCTGTACCAACAAGAAGGAGGATGATACCGGTAATCAAGGTAGTAGCGTTACCATCGAGAATGGCACCCAGTGCTTTTATAAAACCATCTTTCATCGCCGCCGAAATACCCTTGCCAAGACGAAGTTCTTCTTTCACGCGCTCATAGATAAGAACGTTTGCATCGACCGCCATTCCCATGGTAAGCACGATACCCGCAATACCGGGAAGGGTAAGTGAACCCTGCATGGAAATCAAAGCACCAATCATGAAGAACAGGTTAGCTATCAAAGCAACATTTGCTGCCCAGCCTGCCCATGCATAATAGAAAATCATGTAAATGAGGATGAGCACAAAGGCCAGAATGAACGAGATAACACCAGCGCTGATGTTCTTTTCACCCACAGAAGGTCCAACTGTTACTTCATCAATAATTTTTGCCGGAGCCGGAAGTGAACCGGCGCGAAGCAATCCCGCCAGGTCAGTAGCTTCAGCCAATAACTTGGTCTGATCTTTATCTGCAGCCCGTCCGAATTGAATTACAGAGCTGCCATTTGGAATTTCGCCATTTACGTTTGGAGCAGACAGAACGAGGTTGTCCATGACGATAGCAATCGGACGACGGTTGTCGGCAGCGTTGCGGCGAGTCATTTCTCTCCAGATGGCTGCACCTTCTGAATCCATTGTCATGCTCACCTCCACTTCACCATTGATAGGATTCAGGTCTTCACGTGCGAAAACGATTGAGTTTCCACCCAGTTCGGCTTTACCTCTCAAACTCTTATCGCGAATACCATACATCGCAACAACATTTTTCTCGGCCTTTGAACCCCAAAGAAGTCTCAAATCTGCAGGCAAAGTTTGAACAGCATATGGAGAATGAAGGTATTTATTGATCTCAGCAGTATCACTGACAGCAGCAAATGCAAGCACTGGTGTGCCGCTTTGCGGATTCAATTGCATTTTACGCAACGGATATTTTCTGCTCAATTCAGCCTGGCTCAACAAGGAATCAGGACGTACAGTCTTATCAGCATAAAAATTGCGGATAGAATCCTGAGCAGCCTGCGTTAAAGTAGTATCCTGCAGGGCAACAGTCATCAAAGAATCCTTCTGTGCGCGGTCGGGGTCCGTAGAATAAAGATCAGGTGCTGTCTGTTTTCCAATGTTGGAGAACACTTCGATCATTTTGCCAAATACTTCATCAGTGCGGTAGGTATCCCAGAACTCTAGGTTCGCTGTTGCCTTCAGTGTTTTACGAACACGCTCCGGATCATCAACGCCTGGTAATTCGACGACAATACGACCTGTGAGCGACTGACGCTGAACGTTCGCCTGGGTAATTCCAAAAGGCTCAATCCTTCTTTTGATGATATTTTCTGTATTGTTCAGGGCATCATCAGCTTCACGGCGGAGAATTTCAACCACATCATCATCAGATGACTTTGCCGGGAATTTTCCTTTGTTTTCCATCGTGTCGAAAATTCGCCACATCTCCAGACCGGCAGTGTTGTTCTTTTTCCATGCGTTGTAGAAAAGATCAACATAAGCAGCGGAGGAGTTGCGCTGAGCTTCTTTTGCATCTGCAATAGATTTCACGAATACCGGGTTGGTATTCTCGTCGCTGAGTGCCACAAATAATTCCGGAATCGACACTTCCAGTATCACGCTCATACCACCTTTGAGGTCGAGACCAAGGTTGAGCTGGCGCTCTCTGAGGTAGCTGTAGCTGTGTCCAAATACCGGATACGCCTCCGCATCGGAGCTGTCGCGCAGTGCTTTTTTATACAAGGCAGTATATACACTGTCACCCTCGGTATAAGCATTACCTGCGGCATCCAAAGAATCTCTTGTAAGGCCTGCTATCTTCTCCTCGTAGCTCTTAGCTACGAAGCTGAAAGAAAGCACGTAAACAACTGACAATGTGAGTAGGATTACGAAAATCCATAAAAGCGATTTATTCCGCATGAATTAAACGAATTGGTGAGTTCGGTACTTTTTAAGGGCGGCAAATATAGGTATTGAGGGCTGTGCTTCTAACACAAACATCAAACTTTCAATCTGTCCCATTTCGCCGGGTGGCGCATTACGTTTTTTTTGTGTGAATGGTTCGTTTTGACAAACAAAAAGCACCGCAAATGCAGTGCTTTCTTAATATCCCGAAGTCTGATTATGCCATCAAACCACTTTCTTTTGCCTGTTTCATGGCTTTAGCAAGACCCAACTTGTTGATGGTCTTCATGCCTTTTGGGGTTACACGAAGTTCAACCCAGCGTTTTTCTTCTTCAAGCCAAAAACGCTTGTATTGCAGGTTCGGATAGAACTTGCGCTTGGTCTTAATATTTGAGTGAGACACTTTGTGTCCTGTAATTGTGGTCTTTCCTGTTATTTGACAAACACGTGCCATAGCGATGAGTTTTTAAAATGGGGCGCAAAGAAAGCACAATTTCACGGATTATCTACCATTTTCTTTTAAAAAATCTTTTCGAAGCATGTCGAGGACTGCATTTGAGGCCAATTCTATGTTCATCTCCCGGAGCTTGGTAAACACTTTCCTCACGGTTTGGACTCCGCTTGGCCCGGCCAGTGCAAGACAAATAGTTCCGACAGGCAGGCTCTGCGATCCGCCGGAAGGTCCGGCAATGCCCGTAGTTGCCAGTCCATAAGTGGTATTGAATCTTTGACGAACACCCGATGCCATAGCTCCGGCTACCTCCTCGCTTACCACTCCATGTGCTGTAATAAGGTCAGGATCAACACCTATCAGGTTGGTTTTCGCTTCTGCCGTATACACGACCGTGCCTCCGGCGAAAAAATCACTGCTGCCGGGTTCGCACGTCAGCAAATGTGACAGAAATCCACCTGTGCAACTTTCCGCTACCGAAAGATTCGCCTGTCGCTTTCTCAGAAGATTTCCAACAACACTTTGCAAAGTATCCTTGTCGTAACCATAAACATGTTCACCGATCAATGACAACAATTCCTGTTCCTTTTTCGCGATAAAATCACTTTGAATTTCCTTATTTCCATCGTAGGACGACATCCGCAACTTCACCATACCGGGTGAGGGCAGATAAGCGAGCTTAACATTCTTCTCAGCAAGTGAATTCTCCCAATCTTCAATCCTTTTGGCGAGAAAAGACTCCCCCACTCCTATAGTTAGCACAGTGCGGTGAATGATATCCGGGCGATCGAAGCGTTCTGCGATTTTCGGCAGTATCTCTTCTTGCATCATGCCGTGCATTTCATAAGGAACACCGGGCATGGAAACGAAAACAACTCCATTCTTTTCGAACCACATGCCGCAAGCCGTTCCCCTGAAGTTTTGAATGACAGTGCACTTTTCAGGCAATTCAGCTTGCTGCCGGTTGACATCGAGCATGGGAAGTCCCCGGGAAGTGAAAAATTCAGTAATTCTGGACAGAGCTTCCTCATTCAGCTTCAAACCAGAATCGAAGTACTGACAAAGAGTATGTTTGGTGATGTCGTCTTTTGTAGGGCCGAGTCCTCCTGTGATGATAACCACCTGAGATCGGGAAGCAGCTTCATCCAGCATGCGTAAAATTTCATCCCTGTCATCAGCAATAGCTGTTGCCCGATGGACACGAACTCCGATTGCACCCAATGCCTGACCGAGCCATGCAGCGTTCGAATTGATGGTTTGCCCGATGAGGAGCTCGTCTCCGATGGCAATGATATCAGCCTGAATCATAGTTAACGGATCAAACCATCTTAACCCGCAATGGTTCTACCCAGGTCAAAAATAACACGGCACTAGCTTATTCTCGTTCCATATAGAAAATCGCCTGGTCCTGCACTTTATGATCCATATGCGCTGGGGTCCTATACCCGTTAATATGCTTCTTATCCTGCAACCCTGCAGAAGACAATGGCGAATTCAACCGGGACTTCAACCAATAAAATTTGCAGGAAAGGCTTTATGAGTGTCGGACTAAACTTTCTTACGACATAGAAATAAGCTAACCAAGAAAAGAAACAAAATGGAAGTCATTGAATACTATGAAGTCAATTTAAGCTCAACTGAATTCTCAAAATGCTGATTCGTTGATGGCATTTCAAACCAACCCTGAAAGCCAGCGCCATCCAAAATTGAGCACGCAAAAACACTTTCTCCAAGAATTCACCAAAATTATTGGTAGTTATTAACAAAAATGTAGTATATTGCGTCCTTATTCTGCTTCAACAAAAACCAATTATGAAAAAAATCTACTTCGTTCTCGCAACGGTGTTGTTAACGTTCAATGCTTTTGCTCAAACAAAAAGATTCCACCCTACTACGTTTACTCACGGAAGCCGCAAGGAATGCATCAAGCAAACTGTAGCGGACAATTTCGTCGAAAAAACCAAATCGAAAAAAGAACTTGTCAGCAATATTGGGTTTAGCGTAAGCCCTAGTGCCAAGTCTATGTGGCTTTGGGAACAGGTTATTGGTTATACAACCTATGACAATCAATCTAACAACTCAGTTCAGCCTCGTGTAATTGTTGATGCCAACGAAGTGGTTCACGCAACGTGGACGATGAGCTTTCAGAACAATACTACCTGGACTGACCGTGGAACTGGCTACAACAGCGGTGAAGGATATATCTGGGAAGTTGAGCCATATGAGCGTCTGGAATCAGTAAGATGCGGTTGGCCGGGATTGGCTTTACTTGGTAACAATGGCGGCGAAGCTATCGTTAACCATGACGGTAGCGGTCCTGTTACGTTTTATAAGCGCCCAACGGTAGGTTCAGGAAGCTGGACATCATCAGATTTGACTTCAGATTTTGATAATGACTTCCTTTGGCCACGTATTGTGACCGATGGAAATTATATACATGTCATCGCATTAAGCGTTCCAACTGGCCTCGACGGCACACCTATCAATGGTGTAAATGGAAACCTGGCTTATTGGAGATCAAACGACAATGGATCAACTTGGTCAATTTCCGGACAACTGTTCCCGCAAATTGACTCGACGGAATATGCAAGTTTGGAATCTGACAGCTATGCCATCGATGCTAAAGACGGTCGCGTGAGTATTGCCATCTTTTCAGAGATTCATGATTCTATGATCCTTACATCAGCAGACAATGGTGATACATGGTCGAGTCAGATATTCAACGACTTTCCAATCTCAGGATATGAAAGCGGTGATCTGACCGATTTCGATCTGGATGGAAACATTGATACTGTAAGCGTTACCACCGACGGAACCGGAGCAGTGCTGGTCGATCCCAATGGCACCACCCACGTATCTTTCGGCAGATACGCTTTTCTGGATGATGATGATACAGACAGTCTTTACACAGTATTCCTGGTTGATGAACTGTTGTATTGGAACAGCACTATGGCTACCAACGACTTTCTCGTAATTGGTCTTCCTGAAGAAAGCGGAAGTGATCTCGATGAGGTGTTTAATGTTACTGTTGATCAATCACCAGACTATAGAACAAGCAGCGCATCAATGCCGTCGATCGGTATTGATGAAGATGGTATTATTTACGTTGCTTATTCCGCCATGGATGAAGATTATTTGGGTGATCAGTGCTTCAGACACATTTATGTGACCTACACAGAAGACTTAGGCGTTACATGGATGGATCCGATTGAATTGACTCCTGATGAAGATTTCGACGAGTATGAATACGTATTCCCAACGATGAATCGTGACATTGATGACAAACTTCATTTGGTAATTCAGCGCGACAATGAGCCAGGGCTTATAGTGCGCGGAGACCTTGATGATTCGGAAGAAAATGACATCATTTATCTGGCAGTAACCACGGATTTCGATCTAACCATCGGAGTGCAGAATACACCGGTGGCTGCAGGAAGCTTCAATGTTTATCCGAATCCAACTGCTGGCGTAATTACTATCACCGGTGAGAATCTTGCAAATGCACAAATGAAGATTTTCAACCAGATCGGGCAGGAAATGCTTAGCACCAGACTTGGTAAAAACTTCAATGCC
>JBEIHH010000123.1:0-7083 GCA_040381475.1 Crocinitomicaceae bacterium
AGAACTATTGTTCTCTGAAACGAACCCACTCGGAATAGAAGAAATTAACCTCGATCAGCACACTTTCGATTTATTTCAGTCCGCATAACGCTCATCACTCTTACTGACGAGATAAACACCCGTGAATATGAGCAACGTGCAAAAAACTTTGGCCCAGGTAATATCACCTGTGAAGTCGCGCCCAATCAAGGTGGAGAAAATGAATGCAAACACTCCGGCAAGCATTGGTTGAAAATAGATGTACATACTCGCAACAGTGGGAGAAAGATGATGCACGCCAATCATGTTGAACAGATAAGTAAGAAAGGTAGTTCCCACAATAACATATCCTATAGCAAACCATTGCCATTGATCCAATCCACTCCATTCAATACAATAAAGTCCCGTTCCTCCGAATGGCAAAACGAGCAAAATGCCTATCAGAAATACCCATGCAGTGATATTGAGGGGATGATATTTACGCATCAAGGGTTTGATAAGCACAAGATATACTGCCCAGGATGTGCTGTTGATCAGAATGAAGATATCACCTTTAACAGAACTCAACCTCGAGTCGTCAAAACTGCTTAGCCACAACAAAGTAATAGCGCCTGCAGCACCACAGGCAACTCCCAACGCCTTGACCAAGGTAATGCGCTGCGATAGCACCACAGCACTGATCACCATGACGATGATCGGATTACTGGTCATGATGATACTCGCATTTACAGGCGATGTAAGCGAAAGACCATTGAAAAAAAGCAGTTGATTCGTCGCCACTCCGGTTATAGCACAGACGAGAAAGCGCCACCAGTCTTCACGTGCAGGTATAGAAATTTTCCTGAAAGCAACAAGCCAGAATAAAAGACATGCACCCATGACTCGCAGCGCTATGAAACTATTGGGATCAATTGGGTCCGGCATGACAGACTTGGCAATGATGTAATTTGCCCCGTAAATCAAAGCCGCACTACCCAATGCTGCGTGCGCGAGTGCGTGTTTATTCATTTCAAACTGGCCCTGGCAGCTGCTACAACTTTCGCAGTATTGCCAATAAATATTTTGCCGTCGTTGATCATCACCGGTCGTTTGAGGAATGTGTATTCCTGCAAAATATACTTCCGGTAATCTTTTTCTGTCAGCTTCTTTTCATTCAAGCCCAGCGCCCGATACTTCAGAGCAACACGACTGAACAATGCCTCAAAGCTCCCTGCGAGTTCTTTCATTTCATCAATCTGCTCAGGTGTTATAGGTTCAGTTTTAATTTCCTGCATCTGAAATTTCGCAATGCCTTTCCCCCACTCTTTTATGATTCGTTGGTTGGTTGAGCATGAAGCCAAGTGATAGATCTTTTTCATATTGATTTGTTTCCGAGATAACCATGAATAACGCCAATCAGTTCATTCAATCCATCGCGGTAATGATCATTGTTGTCGACCACAAGATTGCAATCACTTACATAGGGCTCCAAAAACTTTTCTTCCGCAGGCCTCACATGGGATCGCCACTGATAGTTTATCAGTTCTTCCGGATAACCGCGCTCACTCAAATCGCGCTTTAATCTCCTCTTGAATCGTTCTTCATGGTGAACATCAATATAGACTTTGTAATCGAGCTGTTCCATCATTTCAAGGTAGTGAAAAACGAAAAGCCCCTCCATGATAATCACAGGCGCAGGATGAACAATCACAATTTGTGGCTTCCAGGCAGGGTTGTTGAAATTGTATTCCAGTTTTTCAATGGGTTTACCTTCAACCAGTGACATCATATCATCATAAAAATGATGTCTGTTGATGGAGGTTGGTAAATCATAATTTTCTATACCCTTGCCATCTTTCTCCTGCTTTTCTTTCGGATAATAATAATTGTCCTGTGACACAAGTGCAACCTGATCCGCTTTGAAATGATTCATCAATTCTTTGAGGAAACTTGTTTTGCCCGAGCCACTTCCTCCTGCTATACCAATAAGATATACATTCCTGTGTTTCACTTTGCCGACCTGATTTTCATTTCTTCAATAAGCACACCCAGATCGTTTTCATCATCAATTGCGAGAAATGATCCACCACCCGTATTGCTTATCTCAGTAAGTTTTGTTGCGGCAAAGGAAACGCATTGAATGCCAACCACACTCGTTGTGACTCTCTTTTTTGCACTTCTGCCCACAAGTTTTTCAATTTCAACCTGATCAGCCGGCTGAAACACTCCATCAGTAATCACGATCAATTGGTTATTCCCTTCCTTCAGATACGATTTTTTAATCAAGCTATATGATGTCTTAAAGCCCTTGGCGCCGGAAGTTGATCCTCCCGCTTTCAACTCCTTCACTATTGCAGCGATGGTTGACTTCTCGCTGCCTGTGATGGATGGCAGCACTACCGCGGCGCTCGTAGCATAGGTAACCAGTGCGATGCGATCTCCGGGTCGAAGAACATCAGTCAATCGCAACAACGATTTTTTCATGAGTTCGAGCTTGTCGCGCTCCGACATACTGGATGAAACATCCAGGAGAAAAACGAAATTGCTGGGTTTGTAAAGATTCTCCGGCAAAGCTTTATTGACAGCGACCGAGCTGTCTGCAGCAACAGGACTCACAGATATAACCGGCCTTTCTGCTTCGGGCTTCTTCACCGCTTCAGGCAATCTTTCCAGCTCAATTCTGAAATAAGATTTCCGGTGGTTTATGTACGAGCTTACACCCGAAGGGCGGTACCCAGCAGCGGAAGCATCGATCCGATAATAACTGATGGGAATCGATTGTGTAACCTTTCCCGAATCTCCTGCGCGCAATTTCATCCGATCACTCCCATCTTCCGTGATCTTCACCTCCGCACCTGCGATCGGTTCAAAAGTTTTTGCATCAACAACTTCCACCAGGAACATGTTGTCGGTGCAACACTCAGCCGCAAGCCGATTAAAATCCGGACAGGGAATGTTGTCTTCGGGATTCTTAACATCTACCGTTGCACGCACCGGAAGAATAACCGGCTCATTCATGTTCGCAAAATAGAGCGATACATTTTCCTTGTACTCTCCGCGTGCTCTTGGCTTGAACTTCACGCGCATCGTAATTGAACTGTCGGGCATCAGTGTTTTTGAAGTGAACAACACTTCGTATTCATGACTGAAAGTATGCCGGAGGAAAAAGTCCTTTTTACCTGATTCATTCTTGATGTTCACATCAATAACCCAATCCGTGTTTGGCGACGTCGTGCCATAATTTAAAGCCTTAGGGCTCAAACTTACTTGCGCAACAGCGGCCATCGGAAGCAACGCAACAATTGCCGCGAAAAAAAAATTGGAGTATGATTTGTGATTGGTCATATGTATCACTTCACGCAGTGAACCGCGACAAATGATCGGCAATTTTTCTATCATTTGCCAAACGCGGGACCTTGTTCTGTCCACCAAGTTTCCCAACTGATTTCATGTAATCATTGAAAGCACCGGCTCTCAGAAAAGTCATCACCGCAGGTTGCAGCACGTTTCCTTTTATAAGATCTCTATAGTAAACATTCTGTTCCTGCATTTTATTGTCGATGATTGCTGCAAAAGCCCTGCTATCTGAAGGAATGTGCTCGCACTCGATCAACCATTCATGGTATGGCAAACCGGAAGAAGGCGCAACCACCGGGGCGACATGGAATTCGTTCACCTCAGCGCGGCAAACTTTGCACGCTTCAATCATGGCTGATTCAACTTCTTCCGCAATGACGTGTTCACCAAATGCGCTGGTAAAATGTTTGATACGACCGGTCACTTTGATTCGTGGAGGTTCAAGCGAAACAAACTTCACCGTATCGCCGATGTTGTAGCCCCAAAGTCCCGCATTGCTTGAAAGTATCAAAGCATAGTTGACACCGATCTTTACTTCGCCTAAAGAAAGTCGTTGCGGGTTTTCATTGAAGTACTCTTCAGCAGGAATAAATTCAAAGTAAATGCCCGAATTCGTATTCAGGAGCAAACCTTCGTTTACCTGTGAATCCTGAAATGCAATGAATCCTTCACTGGCCGGATACAATTCTATCGACGGAATGTCCGCTCCAATCAGTTGTCTGAACTTCGCCCGGTATGGCTCGAAGTTCACTCCTCCAAAAACGAAAAGCCTAAAGTCAGGGAATACTTCGCTGATGGTTGCTTTCCCTGATTTCTTCAAGAGTATTTCAAAATACATCTGCACCCAATTGGGAATACCGCTGATCAGTGACATGTTTTCTTGCAGCGTTTCGTTTGCAATTTGGTTCACCTTCGTTTCCCAATCTTCAATGCAGTTGGTCTCGTATGAAGGCATCCTGTTTTTTTGCAGATATGCAGGAACATGATTCGCAACAATACCTGAAAGGCGTCCATAAGGAATACCCGACGGCAATTGATCAAGCTTCGGACTTCCTTGCAAAAAAATCATTTTTCCGTCCACAAATCCTGCTTTACCAGTTTCGGCTATGTATGAAAGCAAAGCATTGCGTGCAGAGCCAATATGGTTTGGCAAAGATTCCTTTGTGAGTGGAATGTACTTGGTACCACTAGTTGTTCCGCTTGTTTTGCAGAAATACATAGGCAAACCGGGCCACAACACATTCTTTTCTCCTTCCTTCCAGCGATCAATATAATTGGTCAGTAATTCATAATCACGAACCGGAACAGCATTGGAAAAATCTTTCGCACTTGAAATGTCACTGAAATGATGATCAACTCCGAATGCAGTTTTTGATGCACTTCCCACCAGCGCATGCAAAGTCTTGACCTGGTTTTCAACAGCACGTTTAGCATCCCGTTGCAATTGCGACGCAACCATGCGGGCGTATAGTCTGCTTCCCCAGGACTTCAGTGACATCCCTCTTCAATTATTGTTTGATAAACTTGCCCGTTGCTCTGCGGTGATCGTTGCGAACAATAAACTGGTAGATACCGGCTGACAAGTGCGAAAGATCGAGTTCGTATATGTCCGATGACAACCTCGGCAACGATTCTGTCATCACCACACTACCACCCTGATCGATCACATCCAATATCATCATTTCATTTCTGAAAGAAGACAGATTGATGTTGACTTTATTTTCAGCAGGAATCGGGTATACCGAAATTTCGTTCACTTCATCAACTTGTTCAGCGGTTCCATCAAAAAATCCGAAGTTCATTCGAACCATGGGCAGTCGATCGACGTAGAACCAATCAGCCGGGAAATACCGCACAAAACTTGTTTGCTCATATGCATTACCAGCCATGGCGCAAACAAAATTATCGATGCCCTCCATGCTTCCAACCGCAACAAAATAAGCTGTTCCGGATTCAACTTCTATGGGAGTATCAAACACAAGATTCGTCAAAATCTGATCCGCATATCCATTGAACATGTCAGAAGTCAGAGCAACAGACTGTGTGGTTCCGAGTAAATTCACATCAATGCTTTGGGAAATATCTATGCTGTACAATGCGCCGTAAATATTGGCCGGTGTACTTGATCCAAGGCCCACTGCCACCGAAATGGAGTGGCAAGTCTGGTTATCCGCTGTAACCAAAAAGACATTGCCTATTTCGTATTGAGTATCGGCATACTCGGGCAATCCTAAATACACTGCAGTTGTGAATAGTGCATCACGCGCATATTGCACTTCATCAATAAAAAATATGGATGTGTCCCTGTTGTTTTGTTCAAACTCCTCTGACTGATTTTGATTGGGCTCAAACAAGATGCGATAAGATCCTGCTTCGCCAGGCATCTGAAAAGTACCTGCCCGAATCTCACTGCTCGCACCCGCAAACAGGATGATGCCCTCATCACTTTCACCGGAGTGCAAGGTGTTGGCTCCGTCGAGACTCTGAACGTCGACATGCAATCTGCAATCACTTTGCGGCTGTGCTCCTACATTGTCGCACGTTGAAGAAAACTTCAACAAGGGAGCCATCGATTCGGGATACCTGGTGTATTCCATGAATTCAAATCCGGTGGGATGCGCAGGATCATACAAGTCAAAATCACCATACGTACTGTTGCGCAAAGCCAGGTCATTTGCATAAGTTTCAACAATGCAGATGTCGTCGAGTTGCCAGAAATAATAAAAACCATTGAAAACAAATCTTATCTGAACGTTTGAATATCCGCCCGCGAAAGCTGAAATCTGGATGTACTGCTGATCGTCAGAATTGGTTGTGGACGGGTTGGCCGGATTGAAGAATACCGTGTACCAGCTGATACCATCAGGTGTAACCTCCACTGACATATCGCCGGTGAATCTTTTGAGGTATTGATTAAAAACCAGCGCCACGTTGGGATGAGCGCTGAGGTCAATGACAGGAGATGTGAGCGTCGCAAAATGGGGCGCCGGAGCGGGTCCGGTACCATAGTTCTCCGCACTGCAGGGATTGGAAGGATTGTCCCACCAATTGCTGTCGAAGATTACGAAACCATTGGTGGCAGTTGGGCTCATGATAGGATCATCGCCAAAACCAGGCAAAGCACAGGAACCTCTTGAACCGACTTCAACATTCGGATCGGTTGAAGGTCCCCGATATTCCCAGGCAGCAATACCATTGGCTTCTGTATTCTGCCATCCGGTTAAACCGTCGGAAAAATCTTCCTGCCAGATGACGTCCCGGTTTTCCATTGTCGGGGTATCGCGGTGAAACAAGTTGTACGCGCCAGGGGCAGGCGGAACAAAAGTCTGCGCTCCCAGGATCAGAGTACAGCACATGTAAGAAATCAGATAAAAGTATTTCATGGTATCTTTAGAATTCGAGGCACAAGTTAACCCAAAATATAAAGTCGGAATAGTCATGAAGTGCTCTAAACCAGATTTTCTAAGAGAAACTTACAATGATCTGCTGCTTGAATAACCTCAATTTAGGGTACTTCCAAAAACCTGTTTTATGAAGCGCGATAGTTCATTTCGTCGAAGACGAGGAAAATCGAAATTGCATAGCCTAAGCCATGGAACTGAGATTTGACGAAGTATTCGTAGAAATGAACATCGAAATAAATGATATAGGTGCTACAGTGTTTAACCCGGATTATGCAGTCGAATTTCTATTCCTATTCAAAACACCTTCGAAGACTCGCACTTGCTCGTTTCGGGTGCTCACCGTGGAGGTGACCACGGCTGCGCG
>JBEIHH010000124.1:0-6689 GCA_040381475.1 Crocinitomicaceae bacterium
AAAAAACGTAAATTATAACAAGAAAATCATAAAATTTATAAATTTATTAGTATTAGACTTTGTAACCACCATTTGTTGTGTGGCCTTATTGTATGTTTTTTACCCGTTTTTATTTGCCAATAGCTAAGTAAAAACAACGACTCCTTCTGTAGTGGCTTTTGTGGAGGGCGGTGAGCGGAAAGTGGGAGATCCTGCTAAACGTCAGGCCATTACCAATCCCACGAAAACAGTATACTCTATCAAAAGATTCATGGGCAACAGCTATGATGAGTCACAAAAGGAAGCTTCTAGGGTTCCTTACCAGGTACTCCGCGGTGATGGTAATACTCCAAGAGTGAAAATCGATGACCGCAACTATACCCCTCAGGAAATATCCGCAATGGTTCTTCAGAAAATGAAGAAAACTGCCGAAGATTATCTGGGCCATGAAGTAACTGAAGCAGTTATTACTGTACCTGCGTACTTCAATGACGCTCAGCGTCAGGCCACTAAAGAGGCTGGTGAAATTGCCGGTCTGAAAGTTAAAAGGATTATCAACGAACCTACTGCAGCGGCTCTGGCTTACGGTCTGGATAAGAAGGCCCATGATATCAAGATCGCTGTCTTTGACTGTGGTGGCGGTACGCACGACGTTTCAGTTCTGGAGTTGGGTGAAGGTGTATTCGAAGTGTTATCTACTGACGGTGATACACACCTTGGTGGTGACGATTTCGACCAGGTAATCATTGACTGGCTTGTTCAGGAATTCAAAAATGAAAATGGCAATCAGTTCGACCTGACTAAAGACCCAATGGCTCTTCAGCGCTTGAAAGAAGCTGCTGAAAAGGCGAAGATTGAGCTTTCTTCAAGTTCATCTACTGAAATCAATCTTCCCTATATCATGCCGGTTGATGGCATTCCGAAGCACATGGTGAAGACACTTACCAGAGCTAAATTCGAACAACTCGCAGATAGTCTCATTCAGCGCACCATCGCTCCTTGCGAAAGCGCCCTCAAGAAAGCCGGTCTAACTGTAAAGGATATCAATGAGGTGATTTTGGTGGGTGGTTCTACCCGTATCCCGGCTATTCAGGAAGCTGTGAAAAAGTACTTTGGAAAGGAACCGTCTAAAGGTGTTAATCCAGATGAAGTGGTAGCCGTTGGTGCTGCTATTCAGGGCGGTGTTCTTACAGGTGAGGTGAAGGATGTATTGCTCCTTGACGTTACGCCACTGTCGCTGGGTATTGAAACTATGGGCGGCGTGTTAACCAGACTCATCGAAGCGAATACAACCATTCCGACAAAAAAGAGTGAGGTGTTTTCTACCGCAAGTGATAGTCAGCCAAGCGTAGAAATACATGTGCTGCAGGGCGAAAGAGCAATGGCTAAGGACAACCGCACCATCGGTAGATTCCACCTGGATGGTATTCCACCTGCTCCACGCGGGGTTCCACAAATTGAAGTTACATTCGACATTGATGCCAACGGTATCATACACGTAAGTGCTAAAGACAAAGCTACCGGTAAAGAACAGAACATCAGGATTCAGGCTTCTTCAGGATTGAGCAAAGAAGAGATTGAACGCATGAAACGAGAAGCTGAGATGAACGCTGACTCTGACCGCAAAGCGAAAGAGGAAGCAGATACCATCAATCAGGCCGATACCCTTATTTTTCAGACAGAAAAACAATTGAAGGAATTTGGCGACAAGATTCCGGCTGATAAAAAACAGCCTATTGAAGATGCTCTGGCTGAATTGAAAAAGGCTCACGCCGATAAAAGTGTTGATGATTGCAAATCGGCTATTGAAAAGCTCAATAACGTGTTTAGTGCTGCTGCAACAGATATGTACAACAGCGGTGCAGGTCAGCCGAACGCTGAAAACAGTGGCCAAGGACCTTCAGGTAACACTGCATCTGACGCTGAAGTGACAGATGTGGATTTCGAAGAAGTAAAAGACGATAAGAAATAATTTCAAATTGAATGTTTCAAAAAGGCTGCCTTCCCAAGCAGCCTTTTTTGTGTTTACATAATTTGTGTTGATCAACGATTTTGCACAATGAAATTATGCAAAGGCAAACTTTATTTGTGCCTGAGTAGAAGATGTCCTTAATTCGCTCCTAACTTTCATTAAAAACCACATCAATGCTCAAAGAGTTTAAAGAATTTATCAATCGGGGCAGTGCCATGGACCTCGCTATAGGTGTTATCATCGGTGGTGCCTTCGGCAAAATCGTCGATTCTTTGGTTGGAGACGTTATCATGCCAATTGTCTCCAAGGTTATCCTCAGGGGAGTGAGCTTCGAAAACGCGATGATTTCACTTGATGGCAATCACTATGCTACTTTGGCAGAAGCTAATGCTGCCGGCGCTGCTGTCATTGCTTACGGTAACTTCATTCAGGTAATTATCAATTTTGTGATTATTGCTTTTGTACTTTTTCTCATGGTGAAAGCTCTGAATAACATGAAGAAAAAACAGGAAGCTGCTCCTGCAGCGCCTCCGGCTCCATCAAATGAGGAGAAACTACTTACTGAAATTCGAGATTTGTTGCGCAAGTAAGATTTGACTGGATATTTATCAAGGCGCTACCGCCGGGTAGTGCTTTTTTTGTTCATTAACGTCCGTTTTGAACAAACTGGTTATTTCTGGAGTTGTTTTGTCCAGGGAATTAATATTACAATATGCAAAGACGCACCGCTTATCTGTCAATTCTAACTATTGTAGTGATTACAGCGTGTTGTGTTTACCTGATCTCGGGTCTGCGATTCAGTTACGACTTTGAAGCTTTTTTTCCTAAAAACGATCCGGAAACAGACTTCTACCTTCATTTCAGAGACGAGTTTGAAACCGACAATGATTTTTTCATTGTAGCATTGGAAAATGAGGAAGGTATTTATGATCAGCAGTTTCTGTCATTGGTTGACAGTCTTACGAATCGGCTGAAAGAGGTGAACAACATCACCGAAGTACTTGGGCCAACTCAAATCAATAAGTATTACAAAGATCCTGTGCTGGGGCAGGTTTTCACCATACCTCTGCTGAGGTGGAATGAACCGGATAATTATGCCATCGACAAGCAGAAGATCGAAGAGTCGCCAGGAATGATCGGTCTTTTCTTTTCTCAGAATGGCAAATCTGTTGCTATCAACATGAAGCATGCAGGCGGCTTGTCTAAAGTGAAATGTGACCAGCTTTCTTATGATATTGAAAACCTCGTTGGTCAGTTTTCGTTTGACAAAACCCACATCATAGGAAGGGCACTCGGACAAAGACTGTACGTGGAGCTCATGATTAAAGAATTGATTCTTTTCATAAGCCTCAGTCTTTTGCTGACTGTTGTTTTTCTATTCATCGCTTTCAGATCGGGTTGGGGTGTTATTATACCTACCCTCATAGTATTGGTGTCGATTCTCTGGACATTAGGCTTTATAGGAATTCTGGGCAAAGACCTGGATCTCATGCTCACTGTTTTACCGACAATCATTTTTGTTGTTGGAATGAGCGATTCTGTTCACGTACTGACAAAGTATATGCAGGAATTGCGCAATGGGCGCGATAAGATTGATGCCATTCGTTATGCATTTAAGAGTATACGACTGGCGACTTTTCTAACCGCCTTGACCACATCCATCGGTTTTCTGACACTGGTGCTTTCCAACATTGAGCCGATTTCCGATTTTGGTATATACACGTCTGTTGGAATCATGCTTGCATATGCCCTCACGTATACATTGCTTCCTGCGGTGCTGCTTCTTGCGAAGCCGAAGAGATTGTATGTATATGCCTCTTCTGATGACTTTTGGACAAAACATTTGCATAGGTTTTTGCGATGGATTATACGCTTCAGATACCGAATTATGTTAGGTACAGCCATTGTTCTCCTTGTCTGTTCATACGGTATCTACCTTGTTAAGGTGGACAATAAGATGCTTGAAGATTTGAGAGACAATCATCGACTCAAACAGGAATTCTTTTTTATGGAAGAGAATTTTTCCGGATGTCGTCCTTTCGAAATGGCTATCATATTGAATGATGACTCCTTGTATTCGTCTCCTGATTTTTATCGTGATTTGGATAAAATCAACAGCTGGTTAATCAATGAATACAAAGTTGGCAGTCTCATTTCGTTGAATGAAATTATCAAGGCTGCCGGTGAAGCCATGAACGCTGGTCAGATGGAATTTTACGCCGTGCCCGATGATCCGCAGGAACTCAAGCAAATTCTGAAATTTTTGAAACGAAAGGATTTCGAAGAGGTCATGAATTTGTACTACAATGCGGAAAGTAAAACTTTGCGCATCAGCGGCAAGGTTGGCGATTACGGCAGAAGGCACTATGAGGATCTTAACCTTCGGTTATCGGAGTTTGTCGAAAAAAACACATCAGGAAATTTTCAACACCGGGTAACCGGGACAGCGCAGCTCATTGATCTAAACAATCGCTATCTCGTTGAGAATATGGTTTGGGATTTATTGCTTTCAGTAACCGTTATCGGACTGATCATGGGATTCGTTTATAAATCTCCTAAGATGGTAATACTCACTATCATCCCCAATATTATTCCGCTCGTGATTGTTGGAGGAATCATGGGTTTTACCGGTATTCCCTTCAAAGTCTCGACCTCAATTATTTTCAATATTGCTTTCGGAATCGCGGTTGATGATACTATCCACTTCCTGGCAAGGGTGCGAACTTTTTTACGCGAAGGAATGAATCCTCTCTATGCGGTGAAAAGAACTTTTCTTACTACGGGAAAAGCCATGGTTGTCACCACACTGATCCTAAGCGGTGGCTTTTTGACTCTGGTCCTTTCAGATTTTATGGGAACTTTTTATATCGGCCTTTTGATCAGTCTTACCCTGTTCATTGCGCTTATTGCGGAGTTAATGATTTCACCACTTGTGGTGATGTTCTTCTACCGGAAGAAGAAGTAATTTCTGTTATCGTGAATTCAGCATTTTGTGGTAAACGACTTCGAATTGTGCAACAATTGAAGGGACGCTGAAATGCTCAATTGCATACTGACGCTGGTTTTCAGGCTTGAATTTGTCAGACTCTGAAGAGTACTTCATCAAAGCATTTACCAGCGCATGTTCATCACGTTTCTCTATGACATAGCCCAATTTTTCATCGATGTGTTCTGCTACACCTCCTGCATTGGTGCTGATTACTGCCATGCCACATGCCAACGACTCAATCATCACCAGTGGAAGATTCTCATAATTACTGAACAACACCAGACAATCGCTTTCATGCATGAGGGCAGCAACTTCCGCAGGTGATTTGGTGCCGAAGAAGGAAATACTGTCTGATCGTATTCCAAGTTCTGTTGCGAGTGTCATGTATGTTTCCACTGGACCATCACCTCCGAGCTTAAGATGAATGTGAGGCAGTGCATCGCTGCAAATTTTCCAGCAGCGGAGCATTCCGCTGATGTTTTTATGTGCGTCATTTAACGTGCTGATGTGCAGGAATCTCAACTTCTCTATACGCGGGCTATGAATCTTGAATAAATCGGTGTTTACCACATTCGGAACAATGTGATAGTTCCCCGGCAATCCGAACTTTTGCATCACGGTTGCCAGATTTTGAGTAACCGGGCAAACGTAGGCTGCGTTTTTGGTGATCACTCTTGAAAAGGTACGAAGCCCGCGCGGCTGATCACTTCTCGATGACGTATCAAATCCGGTATAGTTTTCAGAAATGAGATAGGGCAAGCCAAATCGCCATTTCATCCACAAGGCTTGCCAGCCGGCATTCCAGGTGATATTGAAGTGTGTTAGGTCAAAGTCTGCTGAACCTTGCTTTTTGAGAGCATCCAATCCTTTTTTGAATGCCGACAGTTTCGTAAGAAAGCTTCTGTTGTTAGCAGGATAGTAAACTACGGTGGTTGCAACCTTTGCAATGACGCTTTGTTCAATTTCGAAACCAGTCTTCAAATTCGGATCCGCACAGATATACAAAGTGGTCACCTGATGCTTACTGGCTATGGCCTCGGCGTGCTTCTGCACAAAATTGCCCAGCGTTGGTATTACCCGGTTGGGGTACCAGCTGCTTAAAAAGAGGATATGCAGGTTTTCTTTCAGAATTATGCTGTTTTGACGGCGAATATAAAGTTGTCATTTTTCTATTTGACCGAAGATGATTTTCTTCGTTAATTTGCATCCGCTTTTTTACGGTGGTCGTAGCTCAGTTGGTAGAGCCCCAGATTGTGGTTCTGGTTGTCGTGGGTTCGATCCCCATCGATCACCCTCCAAACCCGTCAATTACTGACGGGTTTTTTATTTCATCTACATTCCAATGCTCTAATGATTCACGTGCACACCATTCACGAAGTCTTCAATAACCCTTATTTCTTTTGCCGCCTTACATCCGGAAAAACCAGTAACGTCTTCATATGTGACTGTGGCATTGAATTCCTCTAGCATTTTGCCTGCTATAGGAAAATAACTCCAGTGCCATTTCTCTTCCTGGTAGCCTGTTCTACCGTCTTTTTTGGATGTGTAGGTTTGAACATAACCATATTGCGAGGCATGACCTACAAGCCATTCATAAAGCTTTTTGCCTTCAGGCTGTTCAAAGTAATTTAATTCCACACTGTTGAAGTCAACATCTGTACCCCAGTGATGACGGCTTGTTCCGGGCATTGAACTGTATAGCAGAATGTCTTTTGCCTTGTCAGCATCGCTCCAGCCTTTGTATTTTTC
>JBEIHH010000125.1:0-6335 GCA_040381475.1 Crocinitomicaceae bacterium
CCGTATTTAACAGCTCACGTAGTTTTTCAATCAGTTGGGTCTTCATCAAAAATTGAATAGGTAATACTCCTGCCCCCGGGCAGGTCCTTTTTTTTGTAAGGAGCGCAAAAATAGTCAAAGCGCGCCATGAAAAAAATGACTTCTGAACGCATTTCGAGGCGGAATGGTTACGAGCAACTACAACCAGTGGTTGAGACGAGAAGGGAAAGCTGAACGTCGCGCGGTTCACGGTTGTCCTGGGGCCGCCGCCAGAGCGAAATCAACCCAAACTCACGTAATTTTGAATCGTGAGCAAATTTTCTCCGGAAATAACCCGTGTGCGCATTGTAGCGTGGTGCAACAAGGCCGAACGCTGCCAATGGGACGTTCGCAACAAGCTGATTGAATGGGGAGTATCTTTGGCCGATCGGGAAAACCTGATCGCCATCCTGATCAGTTCGGGTTTAATTGATGAAAACAGGTATGCTCAGGCATTCGCCACCGATAAATCACGGTTTTACAACTGGGGCAGCCTGAAAATCAAACAACATCTCAAAGGAAAGGGCATTTCTGACCGAAATATCCACGATGCCCTTTCAGTCATTGATCCGGATGAACAAAGTGCCATTATCCGGAAGTTGATCGAAAGAAAATCCTTGACACTTCAGGGATTACGGCCGTTCGAGCGAAGGGCAAAACTGATCCGATTCCTGCTGTCTAAAGGTTTCACTTCCGATGAAATAAACCAAAGTCTGCTCCAACAAGCTGATATTGGTGCTGACGAATAATTCCTGCCGTAAATTCGCGGCCGCAAAACAATTTATTCAGTCAACTACAATCACAATGGCCATAACAAGCGATGCTATCAGTGAGCTGAAGGAGCGCGCCGACGCGCTCGGGAGGTACCTTTGACGTTGAGGTAAAACTACTTCAGATCAAAGAGGACGAAAAGCTCACTCAAGACCCGGATTTTTGGAACGATGCCAAAAAGGCCGAACAAGTCATGCGTCAGATACGCAACAAAAAAATCTGGACCGATGCACACAAAGAATGCTCTACAGCGGTAGATGATCTTCTGGTGCTATACGATTTCTTCAAGGAAGATGCAGCTACGGAAGAAGAACTCGAGCAACAGTATAAAGTTGCCGAAAGCAAAATCGAAGATCTCGAATTCAAAAACATGCTCAGTTCCGAAGAAGACGGATTAAGCGCTGTCATGCAAATCACTGCAGGCGCCGGTGGAACAGAAAGTTGCGATTGGGCAGGTATGCTCATGCGCATGTATGTAATGTGGGGTCAGAAAAACGGCTACAATGTAAAAGAACTAGACTTACAGGAAGGCGACGTTGCAGGTGTAAAACAGTGCACCATTGAATTCGCCGGTGAATTCGCTTTTGGTATGCTCAAAGGGGAAAATGGCGTGCATCGATTGGTGCGCATTTCCCCTTTTGATTCGAATGCACGCCGACATACTTCTTTTGTAAGTGTTTATGTTTATCCACTCGTTGATGATTCGATTGAAATCGCCATCAACCCTTCCGACATTACCTGGGATACTTTCCGAAGTGGAGGTGCAGGAGGACAAAACGTAAACAAGGTGGAAACCGGTGTCCGACTTCGACATGCTCCAACAGGAATTATCATCGACAATACTGAAACAAGGTCGCAGCTTCAGAACAAAGAAAAAGCACTTCAACTTCTGAAATCACAGCTCTATGAAATGGAGCTTGAAAAAAGAAACGCAGCGCGAAGTGAAATTGAAGCCGGCAAGAAAAAAATCGAATGGGGATCACAGATTCGAAACTACGTGATGCAACCATACAAACTTGTGAAAGACGTACGCACAGGAGTTGAAACTTCGGATGTAGACGGAGTTATGAATGGCCAGATAGATGAATTCCTCAAAGGATATCTCATGCAAAAAGGTAGTGCAGCAACAACCGAACAATAAATTTTATTACCATAAAAATGGAATACAGAATTGAAAAAGATACCATGGGCGATGTAAAAGTTCCTGCTCATGTTTATTGGGGAGCGCAAACAGAAAGATCGCGTAACAATTTTCGCATCGGACCGGAAGCATCGATGCCGAAAGAAATCATCCGCGCATTTGCCATTCTGAAAAAGGCAGCAGCGCATGCGAACTGCGAACTTGGAGTTTTAGCGGAAGACAAACGCAACGCCATCAGCGCGGTGTGCGACGAAATATTTGAAGGCAAATTGGATGATCAGTTTCCACTGGTCATCTGGCAAACAGGTTCAGGTACACAAAGCAATATGAACCTCAACGAAGTAATTGCCAACAGAGCACATGTACTTGCCGGCGGCAAACTTGGCGAAGGAACCATGTTGCTCAATCCGAATGATGATGTAAACAAATCGCAATCATCCAACGACACCTACCCGACTGCAATGCACATTGCTGCTTACGATTCCGTCGTGCGCAAAACGTTGCCGGGTGTTGAGCAATTGCGAGATACACTAAAAGCAAAAAGCGATGCATTCATGAACGTGGTGAAAATCGGACGCACCCATTTGATGGATGCAACACCGGTTACGCTCGGACAAGAATTAAGCGGCTACGTTGCACAACTCAATCATGGAATGCGCGCACTGAACAATACGCTGTCGCATCTCGGAGAACTTGCACTCGGCGGCACAGCAGTGGGCACAGGACTCAATGCACCGAAGGGATATTCAGAATTGGTAGCTAAAAAAATTGCAGAGTTCAGCGGACTGCCATTCACCAGTGCACCAAACAAATTCGAAGCACTTGCTGCGCATGATGGTATCGTAGAGTCGCATGGGGCTCTGAAGCAACTTGCAGTTTCACTCAACAAAATAGCCAACGACATCCGCATGATGGCCAGTGGTCCACGCAGCGGTATCGGTGAAATTCATATTCCGGAAAACGAGCCGGGCAGCAGCATCATGCCAGGTAAAGTAAATCCGACACAATGCGAAGCACTCACCATGGTTTGTGCACAGGTGATGGGCAATGATGTGGCCATCACGGTTGGTGGCACGCAAGGACATTATGAATTGAATGTATTCAAACCGATGATGGCCTATAACTTTTTACAAAGTGCAGAATTACTTGGTGATGCGTGCGTTTCGTTTGATGAGCACTGCGCCTCAGGCATTGAGCCGAACCATAGCCGCATTCAGGAATTGGTGGACAAGTCGTTGATGCTCGTAACTGCTTTGAACACAAAAATCGGATACTACAAAGCAGCAGAGATTGCAAAGACTGCGCATAAAAACGGTACGACGCTAAAAGAAGAAGCAATTCGTCTGGGCTATGTAACGTCTGAGCAATACGACGAATGGGTTGTGCCGGCGAAGATGACGGGGAATTTGTAGGAAATCAATTGCAATGCGTTTCTGCCAGTCAATATTTCCGATGGAATGAAGCTTGTGTCGCAGCGATGCGCATTTCATAAACAACGAGGGGTGATATGAAAATATCGCCCCTTTGTTTTTTCAGAACGTAATAAAAGAGTGATGCCGGGTAACAACAGAACAATCAAGGCGGTATTGAACTCAGCCCGATAAGCGGTGGGTCGCACTTCCAGACTGATATGACATTGATGATTATTAAATGTATGCTCATCGGTTGATGCATTTCCGGCACAATGATCCCGTTGACCTGAACTACATAGAAACAATTCGGCTATATTTGAATTCCGACATCCCATCAGCAATTCAGCAGATATATGACTAAACAAGTACAAAACTGGAAAAAACTGAGTTCCTTCCTTTTGCATGCTGCAGCATGTGTGCTCTTGTTGAGTTGCGAAGAGCACGTACCCATCTATAATCAAGCGACCCAAAGTGGATTCACTGCGCCTGGAACAGTCCGCTATACTGAGGAATCTTCTTCTGAAATTGTAACAATGGAGATGAGTGATATCACATGCACCACAACAGGTCCAACCGAATTAAAAAGAGGTGTTCATTACTATCATGATGTTTATGGTGAAGTATGCGGACAAACTTGTCGTCCGGAAAACGATGGACCTGAACCTTTCAGTTATATCGTTCGTGCTCAATCAGACAATCGAATACAGAACATTAAACTCATCTTTCAGAACTCCAGTTTTGAACTCAAAGCATCTTTGATATTTCAATCCGCTGACACCAATGCTGTGATACGCGAAGAAACCATTGATGGCATAGTTTATCCTTCCACTGCGGTACTTTATACTGATAGCGCAGATGCCGCTAGCGATATTGACTCAGTTTATTTCATTTCTGATAAAAGGATCTTGAAAATATTTGAACACAACGGCAAAACCTGGATTCGACGTCCCGCATGACCATTCCCTTTCCGACCAAATACCTCTTCACTGTGGTTCTGCTCTTCTCATCAATTCTAGCGGACGGGCGGATTATGCTCACTTTTTATGAATTTAAATTATCTTTTGATAAATGATTTTGTTAGCACCTCATAATTATTGATCGACTGCAAAGTATAACAACCACTCGCAAGATGACTCATATCCATTTCCACATTGGTTTCGAAAACTTTTGTCGTAAACACCAACTGTCCGACGGAGTCAAACACTTTGATATTCGCTGTGCCGCCAAATGCAGGTGGTAGATTTAACTGCAACAAACCATCTGTGGGCACGGGATAAAGAAACAATTCAGATTCTGAATCTTGCTCTTTCACACTCACAGGCAGCGGATACATTTCACCGCCGCCATTTAATGTTCTCCAAATTCCACCAAATCCTCTTACGGCATAACAAACATATTCAGAGGGACAGTAGATGTCTCGGATTTCCGGTGATGCGCATATGTCGCACATCAAATCATAGGCTTGATAATACCACGATTCACCAGCGTCTATTGTTTTTAGGAAAGAATATGGATTGGGACTGTATGCTTGACCCACGCAAAAAGCCGTTGTCTCATTCACATTTACAATAGAGCGAAATGCATAAATATTGTCGAAATCCCGTATAGTCCAGCTTTGTCCATCATCAACCGACTTAACAATGAACCCAAAATTTTGCCAAGTGTCGTCAGTTATTCCTTGACCGCAAGCTAAAATTGAGCTCTCATTAAGCAAAGAAAAATTTGAAATTGTACGCTGACCTATATCGGCAAAATTGGATTCAAAGCTTTCCCAACAATTCTCACTTTTTCGATAATTTCCGCTTATCATCCTTATTTCACAATCACCAAGCTTCAACAATTCGCGACCACCATAGGTGTAGTCATGCGACCAAGAAACACCTCCATCAGTTGTTTTTGCAAATTCAGCTCCACCGTCGGCAAAGCAACCGAACCCCACATCGTTGTCCTGAAAAACAATGCTTCTAAATTGTGTCCAATCATCTAGATTGTTAACGTAAAACCAAGTGGTTCCACTATCAATTGTTTTGAGCATATTACCATATGCGCTCACGTACCCAATAGAGTCAGAGGGAAAAAAGACATCATAAAATTGGGTTGCCTCTTCCTGGTAAACTGTAGACCATGAGTTTCCATAATCTGTGGTTTTCCGAATTACATTATAGGGATTGATGTATCCAGTAATAAATCCTGTACTGTCATTGATAAAAAAGACAGAATAAAATTGATAGTCCGTATCGCTCTCAATTAGTTCCCACTGAGCCTTTATATCTAATGAGGCAAATGCCATCAGGACTATTAATGATGCTTTTCGCATTTGTAAATATATAAAATCAGGTGGCCTTAAAAAAGGCTACCTGATTGATGAATTCAATTTTTAATAAATGCCTTGGTGAGTGTTGATGAGTCATTTACAGCTTTTATAAAATAGCATCCATTGGCAATAGCTCTCAAGTCAATCTGAATGTTTTGACTTGTTATCACTGACTCTTTGACTATGCGTCCTCTGTCATCTATCAATTGAATAACACCTTGACAATTGAAATTTGTCGGTAGTTTGATTTGTAATAATCCATCTGAAGGAACAGGGAATAATGTCAAGCCTGTTTGATCGGCGTTTCTTCCTTCCGCGACATTTACGATTTGTGTTATGTGCAGTCGTGTGATAGTGGCATCATCCTCTCCACCATGTCATCATTGCCATCTTTATAGGACGTAGTGGCAATAAATGCGTTACCCGCTACATCCAGCGAAATGGCCGCTCCGCGGTCGTCGCCTGTGGCCAGATCAATCTCATGATCCCAAACAACAACTCCACTGGTGGTTACAAGTTTCGCGGCAAAAAGATCTTTGCCATTGGCTGTAGACGACGCATAGCCCGTGATATACACATGAGATGAGCCCAAGAGTGCAATTGCCATCGCTTCGTCATCGGTATTTCCAGCGCCATTGTAATTATACACCCATTGTTCAGTCAGTGTGAGATTGAATCG
>JBEIHH010000126.1:0-6323 GCA_040381475.1 Crocinitomicaceae bacterium
AAACTACATCTTATCCATTTACTGTGGGCTTTGATTGTAAAGCCGTTGTCCGGTACGGCTATGAAGCAACACCATTTCCATATTATCCGCAAGGTACGATTAACTGCAGCGAGGGCACCTCCACCAGCTATTGTTTCAAATTTGTTTCCATACATGCTCCCGGCAATCCGGGCAACCCAATCTGGGAAAGATTCATACCAAGTGAAGAGGAGGCTGCATGGTCTAATATTGAAGTAATCGATTTACCGGATGGCAATTGGGTACTTAGTGTTTCCATAGTCGGGTTTGGAACTGTCAATTTTACCAACAATGTCTACGGCGAAGTTGCCTGGGAAAATCTCAATCCTGCAACTCAACCTTTAATTGTTAAATTAACGGCCGGTGGTTTGCGCGTAAAAAAGATAATCACCAGTGATGGCGACACTGACAATTCTAATAATGTTGTTACCCGATACGAATACGGCTATGACATTAACGGCGTTGCCAAATCTTATGGTGTGCTTCTTTCAGCACCTGATTATCACGCTCAGTCCGGGTACCATGTTACAATCAATACATCGTATACAAGTGATAATCTATTCAATAATTCAAATCAAAACGCATATACCTCTGTAGGTTATGACTGCATTTACCATGTTTTGACATCTGGTTCTGTCACTCCATTGCTAAATGAACAAGGTGCTTTTGTTCTTTATTCGAATATTAAGGTATACAACGAAAGCGATGGGTGCACCCAGGGTTACACGGAATATCTATACGATGTTGATGATTTACCGAATACAAATCATCTCGTTTCAGGATTAAACCTCACAACATCATGGAAGAATACTGCGCTGAATCGGGTAAATACTTATCGGTCAAATGAAGATGGTTCGTTTACACTGATCAACTCGGTGGAATATTTTTATCACGAAGATCCGTCAGTGTCCATTTATGGTCAACAAGTGAAACAAGTGGATGAAACCGGTTACGAAAATTTTACTGCCATCGGCATCGACCCCGGTGTTTTCGAAGACACTAAGAAGCAAGCTTTAAAGGATGCGCTGCGCTCTTCGGTATCATTAATATTGTCAAATGGCCCGCTTTCAACTTACACAGCTTTAGCCTCAATAGCATTGGGGCTTGGTACATGGTTGTATCTGGAGATTCTGCAAAACAACAATGAGGAGCAATCGATCAATCTGATTGACGATTATTCCAACGTTCAATACCTGGTGACAAAGTACAAGTATGTGAATCAAGACTTTAGAGTTTCCTATATTCTCACGAAGGAATATGACGATCAAGGCAATTTCATCATAACACGTGATGAAATTGAAGAAATCTACGCTTATAACTTACCCAAAGTAACTGCGGAAAAACGCGGAGTTGTAAATCCGTACCGAACCATCAAGTCTTATGTAAAATACAGTGGGGAATATTGTCCATCCAGCATGACGAGCAATGAACCTATGGATCCTGCTCTGCAACTGATGCGCATAAGAATGATGAAATCAGTGCCGATTGAAGAATTGACAATTGCCGTTGATGCCAATGGCACCGAAATGATCATCGGAGGTGCCATTCATAAATATAGAGTTGTAAACAACAAAATTGTGCCGCATCAGGAATGGGTATTGGAACTTGTGGCTCCTACTCCGTTTTCAAGTTTTTTGGTTTCGAGCACTTGCGGAACTTCTTTCACATTCGATCGCCGTTACAGGCTGGTAGCAACCTATGATTCATATGATGGAACAGGAAAAATCACCAGCGCCCACATCACCAATGACCTTATGAATTCCGTGATCCTCGATTACTCCGACGGTCGCGCGATAGCCAATGTTTCAAATGCAAACCCCAATGAAATAGCCTTTACCAGTTTTGAAACTGATTCTCCCAATGGCTTTGAATTTGATGCCAACGCAATATCCTCAACAACCGAGTTGCTCAATGGCATGGAATTGCCTCAGGCAAAGACTGGACTTAGAAAATACACTCTTTCTTCAACTGGAGTTGTCGAATTCGATATACCTCAAGGAAAGTCTATTCTTTCACTTTGGTTGAGAAACGGAGATGTTGTTTTGGATGTGGCTGTGAACAATGCTCAAGTTTCAACTTCAATAAATTCAGAAGAATTGCCAGATGCATTGGGATGGTATTACAAGGAATTTGCAATTGAAAGTTCTTCTTTCACACCAATAACTTGTAGAATTATTGAAGAAACCGGAAGTGGCAATGTGTGGCTCGATGAGTTAAGATTATACCCATCTGATGCAGTCATGGTCACTGCCAGTTTTTATCCGAATGGGAAAATTCATTCTGTATGCGATGAAAACAATTATTGCAGCTACACCGGTTACGACAATGCTATGCGTCCGATGTGGGTCATGGACAACGAATACAATTTAAGAGCTACCAAAGAGATTATTCCGGATACGCATTCTTCAACACCGATGGAGCGGCAAATATTCCGGATAATGTTAAATCCAAATACGCAATACGATGAAGCCTTTGGTGCAGAATTGAATGACTATGACTTGCTTACTTCTCAGGTATTTCTCGATGGTCTGAAGCGCAATGTGCAAACGCAAGCCTACAAACAAAGTCCGGGTGGTAAAGACGTCATTTCAGGCAGAAAATTCGATCAATTCGGTAGAGTTGAAAGAAATTATCTACCCTATACCAGAAATTACAACTCCGAAAATTTTATTAGCAATTTTGAAATTGAACAGGCCGAGTTTTATAATGCGCAGCCCGACATTGCCCATACAGACTTTGCTTTTGCAAAAAGAACTTATGAAAAAGCACCAAGAGCAAGAGTGCTGGAGGCAGGTAGTGTAGGACAATACTGGCAAACGGGCCAACATTCTATGAAGCAGGATATCACGTACAATGAAGCGAATGAAGTGTTGCTCTTTGTAGCCACCACCGAATTCGACGAGGAATTTGCCAGTGTGAACTACGTGAATGGGGTTACTGCCTATTATTCTGCCTGTGCCATGGATGGTGTAAACGTGGAGTATTGGCCTGCAAATTCATTGGTAAAAATCAAAACCACCGATGAAAACGGCAAAGAATTTTGGCAATTTATTGATCCGTTCGGCAGACTTATCTTGAAAAGATCTTTTGTTGATGCTTTTCAAAATGGGCAGCAAGTTTTCACAAGCGATCTTTCATTAGGACATTCTAACGACCAGGTAACTGCCGAGGGCAATCCAATCGTGCAAAAAGTTGACACTTACTATATATACAATCTGAAAGGTGAGTTAAAATTTGAATTGTCACCTGAATTGATGCGTTATCTGGACTCAATAGGAAGCTATTGCATAAGTGAAGTGGGTGGTGAACCCGGTTCTCAGATTTTCTACAATCTGGGCTATGGTTATGTATATGACAAAAGAGGAAATCTTGTTGAAAAACACAGCCCTGAAACACGCAACTCTTACTACGTTTACGATGATATCGGGCAAATTGTGCTTGCCCAGAATGAACAGGAACGGATTGATTCCAAATGGAATTTTGTACGATACGATATGCAAGGCAGACCAGCCTACTCAGGGATTTTGGTATACGAAGGCGACAGAGAATCCATTCAGGATATGTATTATCTCGATTCGTATGGCCTCAGCGCTCCTACTGATAATTACGTTTGTTACGAAATTCGAATTACTGACCCCACAATGCCTTCCGTGCATGGATATTCTCTGCATCATGGCCCTTCGGAATTAGCGATCTATGAAGAAATACTCAAGGTGAACTATTATGACGACTACTCTTTTGAGCATGGAACTATGATCTATGACCACACTGAAACTCTTGTTTCAAGGTCGAAAGGAATACCAACCGGCAGCTTGGTCAGAGTACTTGATCAACCGACGGAAACGTTTTTAACTTCTGTTGTCTACTACGATTCGCTGCGAAGGCCTGTTCAGATTTGGGAGGAAACGCTCAGAGGCGGACACGACAAAAGCACGATGTATTACTCGTGGAATGGACAAGTGATAAGAACTGACCGGAAGTTGTTTGGTATTGACGACATGCCAACGTTTGAAACCATCAATGAATATGAATATGATCGAACCGGACGATTGTTGCATCATTACCAGAAAACAGGGAACGACCCTAAAGTTGAAATCTTTGGACTTCAATACAACGAATTGGGGCAACTCTTCAGAAAACACCTTCACATACCCCTTGGCCTAAACACAGGCATGCAGGTAATTGACTACAGGTACAATGAACGCGGTTGGCTGCGCAAAATCAACAACAGCGGACTTGTTGATGATGGCGATAATCTTGAAGATAACGATGTATTCGGCATGGATATCATCTACCACAAATGGGATCAAATAGCAAGTGGAAACAAGTTTTCACCAACCGGCATTTCACCTCAGGAGCATTTTGGCGGGCAGATCAGTGCTATTCAATACAATACCAAAGCGCCGGAAGTTGATGGTACCACATTGCATGAAAAAGCATACGTTTATCGGTACGACGATCTGTACAGGCTTACCTGCGGTGCTTTTGCCGCAGAGTCACACCAACTGGCCGACTACGGTATGTTCACTGAGGCGAAGAATACTTTCCTGGAAAAGACCAACTATGATCTATCCGGAAATATTACCCGACTCATTAGAAATCGTGGAAAAGGACCGTGGAATAAAATGGAGGTAGGTACAATCGACAATCTGGTATATGGATATTCTCAATGGAGTCATCGATTGAAGTCTGTACAGGAGCTCGGCCATAACATACAAGAACCATTGTATTCGCATTTCACAGAACAGTCGACCACGTTTGAAGAATACCAATATGACAAAATCGGGAATTGTATTGCAGATCAAAATAAAAATCAGGAATATCAATACAATGCGATTGGCCTGATGTCGCAGGCGACAAATGCCAATTACCCTAACGACCCGTACACCGTAACCTACGATGCAAGCGGAAGAAGACTTGCCAAAAGTGTTGGCGGAATTACAACCTATTACTTCAATGGTGTTGAGTATACCTTCAATGGCACAAGTTTAAGTTTTGTGCATGCCACAACTGCAGCCGGAGTAGTCAGATATCCCGACACACAGGGATATCCTACAGAGTTCGTCTACGATTATTACCTCACCGATCATCTGGGCAATGTGCGGGCAGTAATCACAGAAGAAAATGCTACCGAAGAAGTTTTTGTAGCTACCATGGAATTAGAAAACACCAATCCTGAGGAACAGAATTTTGAATACATTGAGTATAGCCGATCAGCGGTAAGTCTTGGCTACCCCAGTACCGACAATACCGGCTATAACGTGAGTACGCTCGGACAACAAAACACCGTGCAGGGTCCTGCCAACATCTCCGCGGTGAAACACAGCGACGCCATTCAGGTATCAGTTCAGTCGTGGTTTGATTTGCCACAATCTTCGACCACGCAACAATCCGCGCAGGCTATCCTCAGCGGATTGATCAACAACCTGCTGGTTCAGGGAACAGGCATAGTGGCCGGCGGCCCCGAAGCCCTCGAAGTATTTCAGTCTGCCACGCCCAATGCGCAGCTCACTGCGCTGACCGATTTTTTGAATGATGACTTGCCCACAGACCTCTCCCATCCACAAGGTTATCTGATTTATGTCTTCTTCGACGAAGACCTCATTGTGCAGGAGACGCACAGCGGCATATTGCAGGTGAACGACCCCGGCGTATTGCAGACCCTGCAAACCGTGCAGCTCACCATGCCCTCCGACGGTTATTTCTACACCTACCTCACCAACTACTCCGACCAACTTGTCACTTTTGATAACCTCACCATCCGCCACAAGCAGGGCGTATTGCGAGCTGAGTATGATTATTATCCATATGGTTTGCCATGGGATCGTGTAGGTTCGCCCTACGACGAAACCATGTCCGGTACCGAGTTCCAAACCGGTGAATGGGGCCTTGAAGGACTCGACCTGAACTACTTCGCTGCTAGATACTATGATCCAATAATAGGTCGATGGCATGCACCGGACCCATTAGAACAATGCCACTCACCCTACCTTGCTATGCTTGGCGACCCGGCGAATTTTATTGACCCTGATGGAAGAGCAGGTATTCCGTTTTTGCAGGATTTTAATGACTCTTTCGTTGGCGACTTATTAGAATGCGCCGTTGGTGCATCACCTGGATTGGCAGGTGTGGCATTGGAACTTCTTGGACCGATTGGAGGCACTATTGCCAACATCGTAAGCATTGCAAATTCGTTTCATGCTGCAGCTTCTGTTGTAATAACTATGGCGGAATTTTCCACAAAAGGAGCTGAGAAAACCTATGGAGCGAATGATATCGGACCGGATGTATATTGCAGTACCTCT
>JBEIHH010000127.1:0-6278 GCA_040381475.1 Crocinitomicaceae bacterium
ATTACCTAAATATTAATATTCCATAAACTGTGGCAGAAAGTCTTGTTATGAGTGAAGAAACCAAAGTGAAAGCAGCATCCAATTATACCGCTGACAATATCCAAAGCCTTGAGGGCATGGAACACGTGCGCATGCGCCCCTCCATGTACATCGGCGATACCGGAATCCGCGGTCTGCACCACCTGGTGTATGAAGTGGTAGACAATTCGATTGACGAAGCCCTTGCAGGCTATTGCGACACCATCCGTGTATCGATCAACGAAGACAATTCGGTTACCGTATCCGATAACGGTCGCGGCATTCCTGTGGATATGCACAAAAAAGAAGGCGTATCAGCCCTTCAGGTGGTGATGACCAAAATCGGAGCCGGAGGAAAGTTCGACAAAGGATCTTATAAAGTATCCGGCGGACTCCACGGTGTTGGCGTAAGCTGCGTGAACGCACTTTCCACGCATTTGCGCGCGGAGGTTCATCGTGATGGTAAAATCTGGGAACAGGAATATAGCATCGGTAAACCATTGTTTCCTGCACGCGAAGTCGGCACAACCGACAAACGCGGAACCACTGTTACATTCAAGCCAGATACAAGCATCTTCGATGTACACGAATACAACTTTGTTACATTGGCCGGGCGTCTGCGTGAGCTTTCATTCTTGAACAAAGGAATCAACCTTACGCTCACAGACAAAAGGACACTTGATGAGAACGGAGCTCCCAAAATGGAAACGTTCTTCTCCAAAGAAGGTCTCGTTGAATTCGTAAAATATCTTGACGAGACACGTCCTCCAATCATTCAGAAAATCATCCACATGGAACGCACAGATGGCGAAATTCCGGTGGAAGTTGCTATGGTGTACAATGACTCTTTCAATGAGAACATATACTCCTATGTGAACAATATCAATACACACGAAGGTGGAACACACCTAAGTGGATTCCGACGCGGCTTAACAGCAACACTGAAGACTTTCGCAGAAAAAAGTGGTTTGCTGGAAAAACTGAAAATCGAAATTTCTGCCGACGACTTCCGTGAAGGACTCACAGCAGTTGTTTCGGTGAAAGTTGCAGAGCCACAATTTGAAGGTCAAACAAAGACCAAACTTGGTAACAGGGAAGCTGATGCTCCGGTATCACAAGTGGTGCGTGAGATGCTCGAGGCATATCTCGAAGAGAATCCACAAGACGCCAAACAGATCGTCAACAAAGTAGTACTTGCAGCGCAGGCTCGTCACGCTGCGAAAAAAGCGCGTGAACTTGTGCAACGCAAAGGCGTGGGTGGCGGTGGTGGTCTGCCTGGTAAGCTTGCCGACTGTGCTGAAAAAGATCCTGCGAAATCAGAACTATTCCTGGTTGAGGGTGACTCTGCAGGTGGAACAGCCAAGCAAGGCCGTGACAGAAATTTCCAGGCTATTCTCCCGCTTCGCGGAAAAATTCTCAACGTTGAGAAAGCCATGCAGCATAAGATTTTCGAGAATGAGGAAATCCGCAATATGTACACTGCCCTTGGTGTGAGCATTGGAACTGAGGATGATTCGAAAGCTTTGAACCTGAATAAACTTCGCTATCACAAGATCGTAATCATGTGCGATGCCGACGTCGACGGAAGTCACATCGAAACGCTCATTCTCACCTTCTATTTCCGCCACATGAAGGAGTTGATAGAGAAAGGTCATATCTACATTGCCACTCCTCCACTCTACCTTGTAAAAAGAGGTAACAAACAGGAATATGCATGGAACGAAGAACAGCGTGACGCCCTGATTGCTGAAATGAAAGGTTCATCAGACGCCAATGTAAACGTTCAACGATACAAGGGGCTTGGAGAGATGAATGCGGAGCAGTTGTGGGAAACAACCATGAATCCACAAAAACGCACATTGCGTCGGGTAACGATAGATAACGCTGCTGAGTGTGATCATATCTTCTCCATGTTGATGGGTGATGAAGTGCCTCCACGTCGTGCATTCATTGAGGCCAATGCCAAGTATGCGAAAATTGATGCGTAAATAATTTTGACTAACTAAAGGTCATACTATCAGAAAATAGAAACCGTTCATTCGAAAGATTGGGCGGTTTCTTTTTGCAAACAACCGATGTAAAAATTGAGAATTTTCTATTCCACAAACTCTCTGCCCTTCACATCCAGTACCTTGGTGTACTTTTTCAATGATCTCAAGGTGATGAAGATTACGAATGAAATGGCCAATGCATAAATCCAGAATGGATTTAAGGCATCCTTCCGCGAAGCAATGCCGAAATGGAAATAATTCTTCATGACATCAAGCAAAGCAAACGAAATAAAAATGGCAAAAAATCCATTGTATTCACGTTTGAGTACGTTGCGCATCGAAAATTCCACGCCTGAACTTTTCCATTGCCCAAGTCGTGGCCAAAAAGCCGGAACACCCGCCGCCCAACTCAAGTAAGTCTGTCCGAATTTTCCTCTGAGAAAAAATTCTTCAGCAAACATGATGCGCTCGTAATAAAGCCAGAAAAGCAAAGAACAGGTAATGGTGAACCACCAGTTACCAACGAAAATGATGATGCCCAGCCACATAAAAAAATTACCGAGGTAAAGCGGATGGCGGACCACTGAGTAGATGCCCTTGGTATTGAGTACTTCGGCTACCTGACCTTCCTTGGTATTTCTGCCACTGGTACCTTTGGGGGTATAGCCAATGGTAAAAGCTCTGATAATCTGTCCGAACAAAGAAACGGCCAGACATGAGGCAGCGCATTGCCAGGTATCGTAAGGCAGATCATTATCGAGTCCAAACAATATCACCAATGCTGCCAATACATACAAGGCGAGCGGTAAGTAACTTCTCCATCGAAACAACCAGTTTCCGGATTTGTCGAATTCTTCAATAAGTGCCATTCGGCGGCGAAGATGGCAAAGAATGATCAATGAGCAAAAAACCATCCTGGAAATCGTTCGAAAATGCTTCAATCACCCAATTACCTTTTGTTCACAGTGTAGGGTTCAATAGACTTTAGAATGCCAAACTCCACTTTATGATGAATGGCCATTCTGACCAGTAACAAATGACCATTATTTTGTGAAATAGGCTTTGTGGATTCGTGCATTTTTATTCATCTTTACGATATGACCCGCATTGCTGTCATAATCGCCATTCTTTTTTTGTCGCAAAGCTGCTTTGCACAAATACGCATTAAAGGCGTTTTGGCGGACTCCCTGACAGGAAAGGGTATAGAAGGAGGATTCGTGCAGTTATCATCGACTACATGCGCAGATTTAAGTGACCGTGAAGGACGATTTGAAATCAATTGCAATATTGAGTTGGAAGAATGTGAATTGTTGGTGGAAGGTTTCAATTATCGTCCCAGAAGTATAAAAGTCAAGCAAGGTGATTCCGGTACAGAAATCTTTTTATCGATCAAATTGGAATTTGAATCGGTGCTACTTCCCGGAATAAACATCGACGGAAAGCCGTCAATTGTGTGGAAGGACGAATTACTAAATGTTGGAGACATTGCATTCCACGGCAACAATATTCTCCTTCTTGCATATGGATCGGAAGAAAGATGGAAACGACAAGAGGAAAGCAAAACCACCCTGTACCGCGATTGTCAGCTGGTACTGCTCGACGAACATGAAAAAGAAATTGGACGCAAAACAGTGCCCGAGGTCGCTGTAGGATTTTATTCGAAATACCCGGAAGAAATTTTTCTCATAGGCAGGTACAAAAAATTTTATGTGGATATTGATGATTCCGGGATTGAATTGCTCAGCGTTAGCGAGGAGGATTTTAACCAAGGCGTCAAACCCATTGTAGCGTTGAAAGAACAAGACCTTTGCGTGAGTAACTACGAAGAAGATTTTCCGGAATTTGGATATTCATTACTTCAAAAAGAAAGAACAGAATACACACCGGTCCGAACCATCGTGCACGAACATCAGATGGAAATGTTCAGGAGTGAATACAAATACATGGCGCCACGTGATAAACTGGAGGCATTCCGTTTTGAAATCAATACAGGCATCGACAAAGAAATAGTAGCCGGATACATGACAGGCTATGCCAATTCCATCTACTATGAACCCATCAATGCACCACTGATTGACGATGGCAATCAACTTTACATTTTTGACCATGTCCATGGTATGCTGTATCAGCACGATTGGGATGGATCGCCAACCGACAGTGTTCGTATTGCTTATCATCTCACCAAAAAACCGGAAAGGTGGAGCGGCCAAGTACTGCACGACCACAAATCGAAAAAATTCTTCACCACCAGTCTAAGAAATGGTCGCACCTTCATTGCAGAAATTGACAAAACCAGCGGACAACTCGGTGAGCGCATACAACTTTACTACAACTACATCGAAAAAGTGTGTGTTCACAACGAAAAAGTGTACTACATCTATCGTCCATTTGAAAGCTCACAGAACAGATACCTTTATAGTGAATGGATCGTGAAATAGGAAATCACCTGACCGCCATCGCAAATTTTCGTGATCGAAATCAGCTTTGCACTTGCATTGGTTTGACATACTTTCGTGGAAACTAAACAAAATGAAACTGCACAATTACCTTGGCCTGTTGCTTGTAATTTTTACTGCCCCGCACATTCAATCACAAACTGAAGGTTCAGCATTTACTCTCACCGGAATGGGTGTAGCCACACCCTTTGCGCGCGACTATCAAACCTTAGGAATCAATCCGGGTAATCTCGATATCACCCCCGATTACGATCGGTATGGAACCATCGGCATGGCTGAAGGCGGACTTTCCATTTATTCGCAGGTATTCACCAAACCGGAACTTCGTCAGAATATTTTCAGTGAGGAAATCACGGACTTCTCCCAAAGTCAGCAGCGTGATCTGGCGATTGAATTTGCCAAAGGTGAAAACGCTTTTGATATTGACATCATGCCCTTCGGGTTGTCAATTCACACAGAGAAAGCGGGCACATTCGCATTTTCAACAAGAGAAAGGCTCGACTACTATGCCAAACTCGGTTCGCAGATTTCAGAAATCCTTTGGCTTGGATACAATGCTTCATATTTTGATTCACTGGTTGTGAGCAATGGGCTTAACCAATTTGACACCATACCGAACGACCCGAGTATTGATCCCGATAAACTCAACATCGTTCAAGGATTTACCAACCTGGCAAATGCGCAGTCTTTAGCAGAATTGCTGAGCGGAACAAAATTTGGTTTTACCTGGATGCGTGAATTTAATCTCGGCTACGGAAAGCGACTTTTCAAATCAGACAATTTCGAGGTTCACGGTGGGCTCGGATTGAAATTACTGATAGGTCAGGGAATGCTCGATATTGTTGGTAGTGAAGGCCAGGCCAATGCATTCAGCGCCATGTCGCCGCTTTTTAGAATCGACTACGAGGAAGCCGCAAATACAAACCCTTCTGCTCTTGACGAAGACGCTCTACCGCTGACACCGGTTGGACTTGGATTTGGATTTGATTTCGGAGGAGTTGTCATTTATGAAGAAAAATTCATTCTAAGCACTTCTGTCACTGATATTGGATCTGTTACTTGGGACGGAAATGTTTACAAACTCAAAGACATTGAGTTGCTCGATACTGAAAACAGCGGATTGGAAAGTGCCGATATACTTGAGCAGTTGGAACAGTTGAATGGAAGCGACGGCATATTAAACTGGCAGGGCAGTGAATCACGAACAACAAAACTGCCAACAACCATGCGAGCGGGATTCGGATATGACAGCAAGTCGTTCTTTAAAGTTGGAATCGACGTGGTAGCACCGTTATCTAAAGATCTCGCCAATATGCAATCAGTTGCCATTGCCGTAGGTGGAGAAATCCGACCACTTCCATGGATTCATCTTCAGGCAGGATTTACCCAGGGTGGAAATTATGGAACAAAAATTCCTGTTGGGGTTTATTTCACCCTTGGCAAAGGCACATATGAAGTTGGGGTTGCATCAAGAGATTTGATCACTTTCTTTCGTGATAATGACCCAACCATTTCGATGGCCTTTGGTTTCCTGCGATTCAGATTCTAGGATCAGGATAGAAGAGTTATATTATTCATTGGATTCGAGGATGTTCACTGGGATTTGTTGATGCTCAAGGGGATTTGTTGATTTTCACGCAGATTTGCGCAGATTTAAACGCGGATTTGCGCAGATAGAACTTCGCTTTTCCTTTTTGAAGATGGATAGTCGTTGGAGTATGCGGAAATCTGAGTGGTTTTTATTTTCTCCTTGATTCGTGCATTTCCGCGTTTTAATCTGCGCAAATCTGCGCGAAAAACAACTCAAGAGAAT
>JBEIHH010000128.1:0-6265 GCA_040381475.1 Crocinitomicaceae bacterium
ATTAATTGGTTTCATTGTCATTAACATCATACGTACGAATAAGGAAAACAGCGGGTAAACTCTTATTTATGGCCGATGATAAAGTAGATTGAGCGAACAGTTGCCCAGTTAAGAAAATGGAAAAAAAAGTTAGAAGGTATTTCATTGCTTTCAGGTATCGGACACGAAAGTAGCGAATTAACGCAATACATCACAAACTACTGAAGAGGTAGTCAAGGAATTGAATATTGGATTCATAACTTCAACGAGTTAAAACAGGTGGTCACCCTTAACATCCTTCCCCCTCACCATATTGGAAATTCCGCCACAGTTGAGCACTGAATTCCGGTTCTATTTGACCAGATATAAATAAGAGTTAATTTGGAAAAATTTTGAAGGCCCTTGCGTGTTAACGATCCACAACTGATGTGGATTTCATTGCTGTTGATTGTCCCAAATATTCAACTCACCTAACTGATATTTGGGGTGATCAATTTGAGAAGGAATTCAGTGGTCAACTGTGGCGCAATTTCCACATCACAACTTCAACCTATTTTTTCAGTAATTCTGGCCCATTGCCGTTCAAGCTATCTTGCACAAGACGAGCAAGAAATTCAGCGAATGGTTTAATGTTTTGTCGTGTGCTTGCCTCCTCAAGAGCGGCCATGTAGGTTGCACGTTCCGCAAGGGGCACAATTGTCCATGGAAATCCTCCTGACGCAAGCATTGCATTCATAAGAAATCGTGCAATTCTTCCATTGCCATCAATATATGGGTGTATGTATACAAAAATGAAATGACCAAGAACAACTCTTACCCCTGCATGCTCTTCCTTTGAAATAAGTTCAAAAAGGAATGGCATTAAGTCGCGCACAGCCTCTGGATTAAGAGGCACGTGCATTGATCGTCTGATATAAACAGGGCCATTGCGATAGCCAGCGAGATCCTTTGCTTGCAGGATACCCGCAGTAATACTTGGTGCGAATAATTCCCTGTACCAAGTGCCATGATCATGATCAGTGACTTTACCTGCATTATTTCCTCGCAGAATTTCTTCAATGCTTTCCTGCACTACTTGGAATGCTTGCCAATAACCCCTCGCAGCCAAAGCATTCCGATGATTGCGATCTTCTTCATCTTCATTAGGATTCCATTTTCCGCTGCGAACGCGTTCAATAAGTTCCGGACTTACGCGATATCCTTCAATTGAGAGAGAATTATAAGCATCCAATACATACGTCTCAGAAACCTTGTTCATATAAGCATCGACATCCGGGGGTAGGCCTGGTGATGCAGGAAACACATCAATGATGGGTTGACGCATAACTTCCCACATGAGCCTGATGCGATTTATATATGGTGATCGTTCTCTTGACGAAATAATGACCGGGCTTGGAGTATTGAAGGGATCAATTTCTTGAATATTGTATCCTGCCGCGCGCATTGTTTCCAGGATTTCATCGGCGGTGCGTGTTCTGCCGATATTACGAAAGGCCCCAACGAGTCGACTAGCCACGGTGCTTTGGCCCCTTTCCAAGAGAGGCGTTAAGACTTCTGATGAATCTTGGATCATAGCGAGTGCAGTGCGGGCATCTGTCGGATGTTGTCGAAAAAAATTCGGAGAGCATTGAGTGAGCGCGATTGGTAATGAAAACAATCGAAGTCCATCTTCGTTGATGAACACGTTTTCATTCTTGGCAAGGCCCGCTCTTACTTCCATAAGAGATGTATTGTGAGGTAAATGAGTTACTTGATTGCGCGCATTTGGTGATCTTACCAGAAGTTGAACTGGTACAGTTTTATTTCCAGCATGTAGCTTGAGTGAATCCTCTGGAGAAAGATTCCACGCATTGTCGAAGCGATGAGTGAGATATTCAGCACAAAAATGCCAAAAGGAAGTATACCAAGCCGTACTTTCTCCAGTTACTTCATCTGGTCTTGTTGGTATATACCATCCCTTCATAACCTCCTCAAGAAATCCGTTTCTCAATAGACGCTCTTTATGAAGGCGACTTAAAGCAGAGGCATGAATGGCAACATGTCCCTTCGCTTGGAGGTCATGTAAGATCTCAAGTGATTGTGCGAGTTTTTCTGAAACTGTTGCCATATTATCTAACCTTTTCGAATTAGCTTATTCTGTTATGCCAAAATTAGCTTATTGTGTCAATCCAAAATTAGCTTATTACGCTATGCCAAAATTAGCTTATTTTGCTAATTACAACAAAAACAATAGCTTAAAATGGCCAATTTCTTCTTTTCACTAGGAATAATTTGTCTAATTCACCGGTTTCAGACTCATACGATTGGTAAATATTCTAACCAAAAAAGCAACAATTGGTCAAAATAATGACGAAAACTATCCGTCAACAATCATTTTGAACTTACCCGATTTAGTGGTGATGTTTTCTTGACATGGCATTAATTCATTCTTTGAACAAGGCCTGGACATTCGATTTTTTTGACTTGATGTTATTTCCCCCCCTGACCAAGATCAAATGCCTTCCGATCATTTGTCATGCGCGAGCCACAGGAATCATCAGAACTTGGTAGAAAACTACTATCCATGTTCAATTTTACAAGATCATTTCATTTGTTGCTTTTATCGTTTGCTGTGGCGTGCGTTTCTATGCATTCCAAAGTTTATGGTTCGGCTTTGCCCGGCGATGGCACTTTTAATCTCCCCACTACCGGATCGGCTTCACTGCCCTGCGGCTCTGCGCTGACAATCTATGATGATGGCGGGCCATCGGGTGCATATAGCGTTTCTCCTTCGGGATGGCTGGTACTCGAAAATTCCGGCGCCAGTGTCATCCACCTCGAAGGCACATACTCCTTTGAATGCGGCTTCGACAATGTCACCATCTGGGATGGAAGTGTGCCAGGCAACGGCATCGTTTCCTATACCTGCGGAGGTACCATGTCGTTCGAAAGTCAACCAGGTCAGACAATCTCCATCAGCATTTACGGCGATGGCAGCTTGTCAGGGGCAGGTATCGAATGGAACCTCTTCTACACCGGCGAATGCGGCGTGGTAAACTTACCTCCTGCTTCTGGTTATTCGCTACAATGCGGCAATGCCTTCGATCTCTATGACAACGGCGGTGTTGAAGGCAATTATTCGCCCGATAATATTTCTTACCTCGCTCTCAACAACAGTGGCTCGGGTGTCATTGATATCTCAGGCTCTTTCAATCTTGGCAATGGCGACTCGCTGGTCATTTACCACGGCAACCTGACCGCCATGGAGGCCATCGCTTCATATTCCGGTAGTGGTGAACTGCTCTATAACAGTTTGCCCGGTATGGACATTATTCTCTATTTCTTTTCCGATGGTGTGGAAGAGAGTTCCGGACTCGACTTGCAGGTTTCTTATTCAGGAAGTTGCAACTGCGGCGAAGATGATTCTACTGTACCTTATGCCATCGGTGTTCCATCGCAAATAACGATTGAGGCCGATATTTTTTGCGGTGGTGTGGCTACCTGGGATGAACCGTTTTTTTATGACAATTGCAGTGATGTGACCATGACCAGTTCCGCTTCACCCGGCGCCTACTTTTCTTATCCCGGTGCTACTGTTGTTTACACGATCAGTGATCAGGCCGGCAATTCGACTGAAATTTCTTTTGATGTCATCCTGGAAGATGTCACTCCTCCTGTTGTTAGTTTTTACGAATATGTCATCAACCAGGCAAATGACCCGGGCCAATGTGGTGGCATGGTATACTGGACAGAACCAAACATCAGCGACAATTGTGGAGGGATCGACAGTATTTGGTCTACACACTATCCCGGCGATTTTTTCAGTATCGGATATGATACCGTAAGTACCTATGCCATGGATCTGGCGGGCAATATCTCCTTTTCGCAACTGATCGTCAACATCATCGATACAGAAGCTCCGACAATCATTTGCCCGGCCAATATGACTGTGTGTGAGGGTATCCCCATCAACTATGCATTGCCTGAAGTGCAGGACAATTGCGGTGCATTGTTTTACCAGACGGCCGGATTGCCCACCGGTAGTGTTTTTCCTGCCGGCAGTATTACAAATGGCTTTGCTGCTGCAGATGACAATGGTAATATACAGACCTGTCTGTTCACTATCACTGCGAATCCCCAGCCCGTTGTCACGTTAACCGCACCGGAAGACACCTTGTGCGTTCAGGATATAAGCATGACACTCGATGGTCAGCCTGCCGGCGGCAATTATTCAGGTCCCGGACTGGATGGTGCCACCATCATTGCAGAAGATGCGGGTATAGGCAATTTACTTTACACCTATGAATTCACCAATGAGTTTGGTTGCACCAACTCTACAAAAATCGGGATTGTGGTCGACGACTGCATTGGCATCGAAGAATTGGGTTCAGATTTCTCCGCAGGCATTTATCCCAATCCTGCTGATGGAAACTTCTTTGTAAATCTGCCTGATGCTTGTAACCTGTTGATCTACGATGCCGCAGGCCAACTGGTGCGATCGACATTTTTACCAAAGGGAACTCATCGTTTGGATGTTTCTGAACTGGCCACCGGCACCTATATGGTGCGTGTCGTTGAACAAAACTCAGGAGCATCTGCCACCAAAAAATTGATTCTGAATTGATGTTGATCACTATGAAGGTTTGATCTGCATCAGACGAAATGTGGTTGGGTTATTCGTCGCTATAGCATTATTCACGGATGAAATGACCCACCGCTGCGAGATAGGCCTCGTAGCCCATCACTTCAGGCAGATTGTTGTGGACAGCATCGGGAATTCTGTATGCAATTTTTTCAGGACCGGGATGATTGGCAAAAACAACTTCGCCATGGGTATCGATATCCAGAAAGTCATCGTTCACGCCGTGCAACCAGCAGAATGGCTGGCTTACTGATTTAATTTTTTCTCCAACATCCAGTCGCACATCTGTAAAATAGGAAACTGGCAATGCAGCCAATGCCGCATCGTTGATCATCGTTTCTGCCGCCGAAAACGGAGCTTCGAGAATGATCTTGGAAGGTGTCATGGATAAAGGCTCTGCTGTCAACTTCGTCGCCGGAGCACTTCCGAGACTGTATCCATAAATAATCAATCTTTCATTGGTAAGTCCTTGAGATTTCAACCAGGTCATACACGTATTTACGTCCGCATACAAACCACTTTCGGTTGTCTCTCCGGTTGACATTCCGAAACCGCGGTAATCCATCATCAGCACACCATAGTTGTGTCGGCCATTCACCTGCACCAACAGCTTGGCTCTGTTCCAGTAAAGGTCCATGTGGTGTTTGTTACCATGACAATAGAGAATCACGGTATCAGAAGCGATACTGTCTATTTCACCGAGATAGATGGCGTAAATGTCCTGAACATCTCCATCATCGTCGGAAGAAAGTTTGAAGAGCGCAATCTTATCCTGATCGACGCTGTATTGTGCAGGCATGTCCTTGAGTTCCCTTTCTCCTTCATAAGTATCCAGGGCATAGCGATCAATTTTTTGTGTGTTGTAAAACTGATCATCCAGCCGAAGGCAGGAAGACTGACCAAACATGATCAAGGTCAGAGGAAGTATTATACAATAATATTTTCTCATCAGAACTTGCGGGTTAGAGAAACAAAAAGTGCAATTGCCCCATTCTGTGTAGGGGCCTTGTAATCGACCACGAGGTTTTCATTGGAACTACCCGGTGCGAGGTATTTCAATTCAAATGAAGTATTCCATTTCGTTTTTGAAATGGTATAACCCGCGTGAAATGCCGGAATCCACCTCTGAGTCTGTTCACGATCCAGTGCGCCGGTTCCGCGCAGTTCAAACCAGTTGGCGGAACCGATGTAAAGAAAATCTCCACGCGAATTCACATCCCACCATGCGTTGATATCCAGACTTGGATAAAAACTGGCTCTTCCCTCCCACCGGTCGATCGCAAACATCGCCTGAGGCAAAGTTGAAATGCCGGGCTTCCATCGTTCAGATTTTCGCCATTGATAAAGAAAACCTGCATCCACCTGTGCCACACCAAAAAGGGCTGCAGTTGGGTAAAATCGTGCAGTGATCGTAGCATTGGAATCAAGACCATAACCGGCCCCTACAGCGGTAAACGGCACAGGAATAGTAAGATCTCCAAAGCCGATCAGGGGTCCGCCAAAACTACCACCTGCCGACCACTGCCCTTTGTTGAGCGGCTTCACCAAAGCAGTGGGAGAACATCCAACGATAAACATTGCAATAGGAAGCAAGGTCACAAACCAGAAAGAACGATGTACCTTCATCTCGTAAAGTTACGATCAAAAAATGTTGTTTCAAGAACC
>JBEIHH010000129.1:0-6243 GCA_040381475.1 Crocinitomicaceae bacterium
AACGTCTGATTTCCCACCATCCAATAACGTGATACCAGTTTCTGTCTGTCAGTTTGTGGCTAAATATTTTGTTAAACAGTATTTTCATAATTGCTGGTAACGTTTTTCAGATTGGCGATGGGCGGGATTTTCAGCACAAAAGTTAGTTCGGAGAACTGAACTTTCCGCTACCACAAAACTGTCAAGCGGAGACGAAACCCCGCCTATTGCCAATGTGCTGTTAGCTGCTGGCAAATTTTTCTTTTTGTTTTTTCAAATTCACTTTTACGCTTTCGTTCCATTCCGATTTCAGAATACTCAGTCTCGCTACATCAATTCTTTCTCCTTTAGCATCAGTGCTACAGTTTCTCAAAACTCCCTCAACAATACAACCAATACTTTTCATCGCATTCAAACTTTTGAGGTTTTTATTATTTGCTGCAAATGCAACTCTTTCCATTTGCAATTTGTCAAACGCAAATTCTAATAATAAAAATTTACAGTTTTTATTAATCCCTGTTCGTTGATATTTTTGTCCATACCAAGTATATCCAATTTCAATCGTTTTGTTGTCCGAAAAAATTGCATAAAATCTTGTACTTCCAACATGTTTTTTAGTTGTCTTGTCAAACACTATAAATGGATACTCTTTTTCATTTTCTCGTTGAATGATAGCATTCTTTATATATTTTTCAAGGTTTTCTTTTCCGTTTGCTCCACCTGAATTGTATTCCCAAATTTCAGGTTCGTTTTCAGAATATTCCAATAAATAGTCAAAGTCAGAATGTTCTAACGGTCGTAATAAAACAATGTCGTTCTCTAAAATATATTTTTCTGTAAAGTCTAAATTCATATCTGTCTGTGTTTGTTACTGTCTGCATTGCTTGCAGCTAACTTACTTATATGGATGATAAATATGCATCTACTATATATCCGTCTGTTGGGTATGTGCATGTTTATCATCCATATCCAAATGTACAATATGTCTTCATAAATCGTCAAAAGGACTCCGGATTTGTTTTATATTGCGTATGCTGACGTGGGTATAGATCTCTGTCGTGCGACTACTACTATGTCCCAATAATTCCTGGATATATCGCAAGTCAGTGCCTGATTCCAATAAATGGGTAGCGTATGAATGCCGAAGCCAATGTAAGGTGGCAGGCTTGTGTATCTCCGAAACCTCCAATGCCTTTTTGAACACGCTGGCCAAACTCCGCTCATCATACCGTTCGCCTTTGTTCAATCCCTCAAAAAGCCATTTCTGCGGTCGGTATTGCTTGTAATATGCCCTCGATAGTTCAAACAATTTGGCCGACAAGGGTACGATCCTGTCTTTCTTACCCTTGGATTGACGTATAAACATAACTCCCCGATCACTATCGAGATCAATCAACTGTAGATTTAACAATTCACTCCTCCTTAATCCGCAAGCATATATGAGTATAAGCATTAACCGATGCTTAACATTATGAAGCGATTCTAATATCTTCTTTACTTCCTCCTTACTAAGCACGTGTGGGAGTTTTTTTTCGCGTTTGGGTCGCGGAATTAATTCTGGATTAACTCTTCTGTCATCATTGATTCGTAGGTAATGTTTGATAGCATTTACAGCCTGATTTTGCCAGGCCGAGGAGAGTTTATGCTTGATAATGTAATTGTAGTTGAAGTCGACAATATCCTGTTCCGTGAGCTCTGATACTCTTTTGTCGTTGTGAAAACGCAGAAAAACCCGCAACGCGTCGCTATAACTTTTAAGTGTGTTCTCACTGTAACGCAGTGCTGTTATATACTGCTCGAATTTTTTGAGTCCTTGCTGATGCCATTCACTCAACATTACTTCTTGCGGTAATCCAAATCGCTCCCTATTCCATGGTAAATCTGGAAGCAGCCAAACTCTTTCTTTTGGATCCCAGCGTATCCCATCCAATTGACGAATTCGCTCAATGATTTCCGGATTCTTAGGTATCTTAACTGCAATATATAAAACACCTCGTCTCCTTACTATTTCTGCACTCCAGCTTTTTCCTTGATTCATAGCATGACTATGTTATCCACAATTATTTCTGTTACATGCTTCGTCACTCCTTGTTTATCCTTGTACTTTCTGCTCTTCAACTTGCCCTCAACAAATAACTTGGAGCCTTTCTTCAGATGCTTTCCAGCAACTTCAGCCAGTTTACCCCAAATCACCAGTGAATGCCAGTCCGTTTGAGTCGTCAATTCTCCCAATTTGTTTCTGTAGCTTTCTGTTGTAGCTATCGATACCTTGGCTACACAATTGCTTTCACTGATCTTGACTATTTCAGGATCTTGCCCCAAATGCCCGATCAACGATACTCTGTTCAATCCTTTCATTATGAAATATTTTTGACAAACCACGGAATTTCTTTGAAATACTGCTTGGCATATGCAGCTATTGTTATAGCTGTTTTATGGCATATAGTGGGCGTTTTATGTTAGAAACATTTTAACCAAGCGATACCAACTCGATTTCTTTTACTAAATAGATTCTAAGAATTGTGGTGATAGAATAGCACTTATAAATTGCCTTCTATGGTTATCACTAGCAGATACTGCATGCTTCGAACTATGATAGAACGAAAGGCTTTTTGGAGTGATCTTCGAAATTGCGGAAATTCCAAAGCTGCTAGAGAAAAGAATAAATGCCCGGTTGACCCAAATTCATGTTTCGAAATGATCTGCCTCAAAGCTCCCCGTTCAGCAAATTCCCCGACTCTATCAGCTTCAGCAAATGCGGATGCGTACGCGCCGTGTTGGTGAGCTGCACATGTCCAAGATGATGACAATCGGTGCCGATAAAACTCACCATGCCCTTGTCTATGAGTCGCTCCGAAATGCGTCTGGTATCAGGACCATACTGTCCGGTCAGACTGTTGATGTTCAGTTGCAGATGCACGTCTTTGTCGAGCATGCTTTCATACCTCGAAAAATCGCGGTGCCAGAAGTCGTAACGCTCAGGATGCGCCAGAACAGGAGTGTAACCTGCCAAACGCATGTTGAATATCGCGTGCGATAGATTCACATTCTCCGCCGCAAATGAAATTTCAAACAAGACGTATTTTTTTTTGCCGAAGGTGAGCAAGTCTTGCTTTTCAATCAGCTTTTCAAAATGTTCGTCACAATAATATTCAGCTGCGGCTTCTAATTCTACATCAATCTGTCTGTTCACCAGCTCTTCGCGCAGCAGCTTTAGTTTCTCCAGAATAATCGCATTGTTATTCCGGTACATATCCCAAAAAATATGGGGCGTAGTGATGAGTTTTTTATAGCCGAGTTCCTTCAAATGCAGGATGAGCTGAATGGAATCTTCCAGATCAACTGCGCCGTCATCAATACCCGGAAGCAAATGGCTGTGCATGTCGGTGCCAATCAAGGAAAGATCAACAGGATCGATTTTTTTCTCCTGCTTCGTCGGCCGCCATTTTTTAAATATTCCCATCATTATATCAGTGGGAGTATTGCTTTTCGTAATACTTGAGATAAGCGCCCGATGTAACGTTGTTCAGCCATTCTTCATTTTGAAGATACCAGTCTATGGTGGCTGAAATCAATTTTTCGAATGGCTGCGTTGGTTCCCACCCAAGCTCATTTTTGAGCTTCGTGGCGTCAATAGCATACCGTGCATCATGACCCGGACGATCCGTTACGTAAGTGATCAGCTGTTCGCTTTCGCCTGGTGAGCGGCCTAGCTTTTCATCCATCAACCTGCAAAGCAACTTCACCACGTCAATATTCTTCCATTCGTTGTTGCCGCCAATACAATAAGTTTCATCTGCTTTTCCGCGATGGAAAATGAGATCAATCGCCCGCGCATGATCTTCCACCCACAGCCAGTCTCTTATATTTTCACCTTTGCCATAAACAGGCAATGGTTTCTTGTGCTTGATATTGTTGATCACAAGCGGTATCAACTTTTCCGGAAAATGATGACTACCATAATTGTTGCTGCAGTTCGAAATCACCACCGGCAATTTATACGTGTGTCCATAAGCCCTTACCAGATGGTCGCTCGACGCTTTACTCGCACTGTATGGACTTCTTGGATCGTAAGCTGTTGCTTCATGAAATTTACCTTCAGCTCCCAGCGAACCAAAAACTTCATCTGTGCTCACATGGTAAAATCTTTTGCCTTCCATATTGCCCTGCCAGCTTTGCCAACTCGCATTCAGCAGATTCGCAGTTCCTACAATATTGGTCTGGATAAAGGCGTCAGGTCCTGATATACTTCTGTCCACATGACTTTCTGCAGCCAGATGTATTACGCCGTCGAATTTTTCTTTGGTAAAAAGCACCGACAGAAATTCTTTGTCGCAGATATCTCCTTTCACGAAATGATAGTTCGGCTGGTTTTCGATATCACGCAAATTGGCTAGATTGCCGGCATAGGTGAGTTTGTCGAGATTGTAAATCTGATAGGATGGGTACTTGTTTACAAAGAGTCGAACAACGTGGGAGCCTATAAAGCCTGCTCCTCCGGTAATCAGAATTTTCATAGCTACAAAGGTAAAAAATGAATGGCGGTAATCACCTGAAAATATCGTTAAGAGCAAATCAGGCTTTACAATTCAGCTGGGATTTCTATCTCGGGAGTTGGATTTAACCACAAAGAAGCACAAAGGAACTTCGCACAAAGCGCACGGAGGGTGCATTCCACGCGTTTTAAGCTTTTGATACTAAGAATATGCCGGAGCAAACTGCTAAGCTGAGCAAATTACATTTCTCAGATTTGCCTTTATTTGATCATAATCTATACGTCTGTGTTCCTGCCCGATAGTGCTTTCTAAGATTCTGATTTAAACACAACGCAGCATTCAAAAGAAAACTTCTTAGCGCCCTTTGTGCGCAGTTCCTTTGTGCTTCTTTGTGGTTTCTCATCGCATTTGATAGCCAAAACAGCACTCAACCAAGATTCGCAGAATTTCAGGGCAATAGAATAGCGAAACTAACTTGTTCGTATGGAACTATTGCAGATTATAGGGGTGTGTATTTTACAGTATTTACAGGGTTACAGGAAATTCGATTTCTGTGAGTGAAAGTTGGATTTCTATCTCGGGAGTTTGATTTAACCACAAAGAAGCACAAAGGAACTTCGCACAAAGGCCACAAAGACTGGATTCCATATGGAATTTGGCTAGTTAGAATATGATTATCATAGTGCAAACCACCTGGCGGAGCATGTTACGCTTCTCTGATTTGACCATTGATGAGTCGGCGAAAACCGTCTTTAAGTTTCAGCACATTGAAGTTCATCAATAGTCCCAATCGGTAGTCGCCCAACTTAAGGTAAGTCAATACCTGAGCAATGTGTATGTCATTGAGTCGTTCGACACTTTTTATCTCAATCAGGAGTATCCCCTCCACCAAAAGATCAATTCGGTACCCGCATGGAAGTTTGATGTCATGAAATATCACAGGAACCGGCACCTCTTTTTCAACCGATAAACCGGCTTCAATTAGTGCATGTGCGAGACATTCCTTATAAACATTTTCCAATAATCCCGGACCAAGTTGGCGATGCACTTCAATGGCTACACCAATTACAACGCTCGCGATTTTATTTTCGTTCATTTTTTTCCAAAATTGGGTAACGAAGACTATTCCCGCTCTCAATAAAATATTCCTCTTTGGGCATAATTCAATCCGGTCAAAGCCATAACTTGATCATAATTTATTCATCGATTCCCTTGCCCCTTGAGCTTTCCAAAATTCTGTATCAGACATGAGGCAGCATCCAATACAAGAACTCATTTGTGCACTTTGTGCGAAGTTCCTTTGTGCTTCTTTGTGGTTTCTCATCGCAATTGATAGCCAAAACAGCATTCATCCCGGATCAGCAGACTTGCAAAGTGATGCAATTGCCAGGTCAACTAGTTCATAAAGTGCTAAGTCAGATAGGAGGATTTTTTATTTGAAATTTACAGGGTTTCTGGAAATTCGATTTCTGTGAGTGAAAGTAGGATTTCTATCTCGGGGGTGTGATTTAACCACAAAGAAGCACAAAGGAACTTCGCACAAAGCGCACGGTGGGAGCATTCCACGCGTTTTAAGCTTTTGATACTAAGAATATGCCGGAGCAAACTGCTGAGCTGAGCAAATTACATTTCTCAGATTTGCCATTATTTGATCATAATCTATACGTCTTTGTTCCTGCCCGATAGTGCTTTCTAAGATTCTGATTTAAACACAACGCAGCATTCAAAAGAAAACTTCTTAGCGCCCTTTGTGCGCAGTTCCTTTGTG
>JBEIHH010000130.1:0-6158 GCA_040381475.1 Crocinitomicaceae bacterium
GAGGTGAACATTGAACCAGGCCATTTCTGTTTTCGGAGGTTCTTGAAATGATTTGGCGGTATTGTTTTCTTGCTTGTGGCCTTCCTTCTTTAGGTGCTTCACAAAAACGTAGGTCAGTCCTTTTTCTGTGATATACAGGTTCAGTCCAGGAGCTTCTGCCTTGAACAAAACGAAAGGCACCGGTCGCAGGTTTACATCAACAATTTGACCTTTGTTTTCTGTGAATTTTACCGAAGGAGATTTAACATGATTCTTAAAGACATCATGTAAGATTGTTTTTTCTTTAGGCTGATCAGAGCCGGCTTGTTTTAACGGTGATGCATGATTGTAATGATAATTCTCTACAGACGGGGAGCCAAATCCCTTCGCTTCATGAATGAAGGATAAACAAAAAATTAGAAGGAATAAATATGCTGGAATTGTCACGAGTAAAATATTGTTGTTTTCTTTCGCGGTTTGAAAGTACATGCGCAGATTGTTTTCTTGTAGTGGTAACTCCGAGCATTCAGCAGCTCATTGTAACTTCATGGACTGCGGCGAAATTAGAGAAGTTGTTTACGCCATTTAAATGAGTACACGCCAATTTTACTGCCCCAGCCACCCGTCGATGACACCTTGTTTGATATCGGGATAGGCATTGAAAAGGTATAGAGTCAATGCGATAGCAAGTAGGCTTTTCCAATGGTTGGTAATCAATGCTTGTGCATCCGATACAAGTGCTTTCATGGTTTGTTGATCATTAGATTAGAATATTCCTTTCAATACGTCTACACCTATGGCATAGCCGTAGGCTTTTCCGTCGGCAGTTTTGTAGATCCTTATTTTATTGCAAGCTCTGCCCAGGTTGATAGGCGACCAGCTTTTGCCGCCATCGCGCGTTTCGTAGCCGGTGTTCATGGTGCCCACGAAGCCGTGTTGTGCATCGATGAAGCCAATTCCAAACTCACGTGCGGTCGCATCCTCTACCAAATTGATTTCTTGCCAGGTGTTGCCGCCATCGGTTGTTTTAGCCACGCGCTGCTGCTTCACGTTGGGGTCTTGATTGTAGGATTGTATGGTTATATAGCCTGTCTGCTTATCAGGGAAAGAAGCTTTCCAGGTCGTCTCAAATGGACGATCAGATTGATAGACTTTCTTCCAGGATTTACCGCCGTCGGAGGTTTTAAGAATGAGGGCGTTCGATTGGGTAATGTCTTCGTTGGAGGCCGCGCATACGATGCCGTTGCTGGTGTCAAACATGGTAATATCGAACAACATCTTGCAATCGCTTTGCATGCTGTGAGAGGTCCAGGTGATGCCGCCATCGTGCGATTCCATCATGTTAGCCGGCGAGCCCACACGCCCAACCGCATAGATGTGAATCTTATAGTCGGTTTTGCCGTGGTTGATGTATTGCTCTCTCACAATGTCTATTGCGCAAAGTCCCTTCACATAAGGACCTTGATAGGGGACAGGATTCCATGTTTTTCCGCCATCGGTTGTGCGGTAGAGTGGAATGGTATCGGTCACGTTCGGGAAATAATCCGTACCAACCGTTCCTGCAAACCCGCGCAAACTGTCTACAAAAGCGATGCAGCGAAAGAAAGTCCCTTTCTTTTCGAGCTGCTTTTCCCATGTGGAACCTCCGTCCCGCGTATGGTAAATAGAGCCGTAGCCATTGACATACCAACCCTCTTGCTCATTGATGAAGGTGATGTCGTCTTGCTTGCCCGGATAAGAATCTGTGGGAAGTTTTTGCCAGCCTTTTACGGCCTGAGCGGGTTGTGCGGGAACAGATAGGATTTCGTTGCTCCATTGCACGGCCGAAAGTCCTACATCAAAGTTATATTCATCGAACAGCTGCTGAATTTGTCCATTCGCAAACTTACCGTAGGCCTCTTGCATGGTGCCTGACTTGGCGAAGAAATGATCGGTGAGGGGATAGGTCTTGAGCGTTGCATGGCCGGGATGAAAGTGATTCACCGTGTTGACAATTTGCTGATGGTCGGCTTTGGAGAAGGCCTGAAAATCGGATTCTCCGAATTGCACCAATACTTTGGCCGTGGTGTTTTTCCAATTTTCCAGATGCGGATAGTCTTGTATCTGTCGCCAGTACTCGGCGTTACGGTCATATATTTTGCCGTTGCCATCATAGGCCCAATCCGATCGGAGCAAACTATCTGCTTTTGGATCCTTGGCCATGTCCTCGAGCTTTTCTTTCTTCACGAAATAGCGGTAATTCAAATCGTATTGAGCTACGACCGATTTCTCAACGGCAATAGGATCCATACCGGCGAGTGCATTTTGAACGCGGTACATTTCAATCTGATACTCAAACCATGATTTGGCCGTGGTGCCGTATACTACTACGCCGGCTACCTTGTGTCGAGCGCTGATGGCCGGCGCAACAATGCCCCCCATGGAGTGACCCACGATGATGATTTGATTGGTATCGACGTAGGAAAGCGTTTTCAGTTTTTTCAGACCGACTTCGAAGTTTTCTATCTCGTCCATCAAATCGCACGACTCGCAAGGTGGGGTATTCTGACTATCGCCCAATCCACTTTTCTCAATCCGCAACGTCACATAACCGGCATCAACGTACGCATCCACAATCCGTTTGTAGGGATGGTCATTGGGGAGGTCATCAATGCTGCTGCATGTGTAGCCCGGAATGAATAACATGGCCGGCATTTTCTCTTTTTTGAAGGGCTTGTTGATGATGACCCGCAGTTGGCCTCCACGAAAATCGGCCTGATCATAGATCATTTCGGCATTGTCGTCGGTTTCGTATGCGCGGGCCACGGCTGCTGCCTTGAGTTTAATCTTCTTCTTGCCGCGCTGTACTTCAACGGTAACTTCTTCGCCCGGCTTGTACTCCATGAAATACTCCATGAACTTCTCGACCGACTCCACAGGTCGGTTATCGATGCTTAGGATAAGGTCGTTTTCCTGGAGCTTCAGTGCTGTGCTCGTGGCTGTAACTACTTGCAGGACTTTACAACCCGATATTCCGCGCTCTGTCGCATATTCGAGCTGCGCTCCAAAACGCACCTTGCGCGCAAGTTGTCCGTTCGCAACGAAAGCGGCTAGTAAAGCCGCCATAAAGAGTATGTTCCGCATCATCGTGGATTTTCCGGCGAAGGAAAGACCACGTGGTCGACTGCAATTGTCACAAATTGCTTTTTTTGATTGCGCCGGGTGTTTGACCAAATGTGCTTTTGAAGGCCTTGGTAAACGACTGAACATTGAAGTAACCGAAACGAATGGCAGTTTCAAGAATGTCACGGCCTTGCATCAGCTCTAGTCGGGCCTGTTCCAATCGCATTCTTTTCTGATACTGATATGGAGAAATTCCGAAAGTATTTTTGAATACGCGCAGGAAGTGGTATTTCGAAATCCCGATTTGAAGCGAAAGCTCTTCGAGCGAAGGGTTGTCCATGATGTTTGCATCGAGATGTGCTTTTGCTTCGAGCATGGCCCTGAATACCTCCTCGTTGGTCACTTCTTTCTTGAAGCTCATTTTGCTCAGGTGATCAAAAACAAAGCGTTGGTCGGTAATAATCGATTCGGCAAGGCTGTAGAAGAGTTCGTTTTGCTGCAGGTCGTTGCGGAAAATACCGGTCTTTATTTTTGAATTGATATCGTTTAACGTGTAGCCGAGACTTGTGTTCTTGACGTTGTATCGATTCACGAAGAATTGGTCGGAGAGCAAAAACTCCTTCAGGTCGGAACCGTTGACATCATGGTATTGAGCCACTTCGGAAATGATCTGTGGTGAGATGTCGATGCAAAGCCCTTGCACGGGAACGCTGTGGTCGATATGCACAACCGAATGTGTGAAGTCGTTGCCAATGATATATTCGCCTTCTTTGACCGTGTATTTCTTTCCGTTAGCGTAATAGATTTCTCGGCCCGAGGCCACATACTTCACGCCCAGACCTCCAAAAGGCACTTCAGCTTCAATCTTCGAAATCTTCGAAAATCGAATCTCATTGTTGGTCTCATCTTTATAAACGGTTAGATTCATTTCAATGAAATGCCCTACTATAGTGCAAAGTGCACGGGGCTAAGTTAATCAGGTATGCAAAAATTGACCCTGAAAAACGGATGCTTCGGGGGAATTAAGTTTGCTAAATCAGTGGCTGCACGCGATAGATTGCAAAAAGCTTGTCGATCCACCAATGCTCATTCGCACAAATTCCCAAATGCAGCAATGAATGATAGCAAATCTGCGACCGTAACCGCTCCGTCGCTATTGAGGTCATAAGGGCAACAATTCGCGGTGCATCCGTAGGCCGCAACAAATTCGATCAAATCGGTTACGCCTGTGATGTTGTCTTGATCGAAGTCGGTTGGACATGGAACGGCGCTGCTATTGTCGATTGATATGGAGGAGCTACATCCAAAAGCATCAAGAACTTCTAACTGGTATACACCCGCTGAAAGTGCAAATACACCACTTGTATTGCTAATAGCTGTGGGTGTAACCGTGAATTGAAACGGACCATTTCCCTCTGCTGTAGCGATATAGTTTGTTACACTGCCGCATCCGGATAGGGATTCACTCAGGCTTATAATCGGTGGGGAGGCGATTGCAATGTCGAGGTTGATGATACTGTCGCAACCGTTCACGCTCTGCAGTGTGAATTGAAATTGACCGGATGTTGTTATCACAGTCCCGTCCGGAAGTGCATAGGGCTCACAAGAAAGGATGTTTACAAACTGCTCGGAGGGTTCACACAAACCGCATGAAATAGGTTCGTCTCCGACGCGATACACCCACTGCGGAAGGCCCCAGCCACCGCCACCGGTTTGGTTGGCAATAGCGCCTTGCTGATAGTCGCAGGCTGCGCCGACTTCATTTGGATTGTTGATGACGTCGAGCCCTCCATTACTGATATAGATTTTCTGATCAGGCCCCAGTTGCAGTCCATAGCAAGAGAAGGAGTTCGATATTACGGGATATGCTGTAGCGAGAATGTCGGTAGCATCACCCGCTGTGAGGTCGAATTGTATCAGTGAACTGCCATCGCTTACATAAAGTAATTCGCCGCTGCATGAGAATTCGATGCCGTAGGTGCCTCCGGCAGCACCAAAGAATGGATAGTCAAGGATGACGGGGTTACTGAGTTGCCCCGTGTTGTTATTGAAGTCGAAAACCTCGGCGTCTTGGAAGAATATGTTGGCAACTGCGATACGGTCGAATTGCGGGCTACCTTTCATGAAGCCCGCTCCATTGCCGTGTGTACCGCCTAAAGTCGAAACGACGGGAGTGGCACTGATGCCTGCTTGTGTTATTGAAAAGGCAAAGAACGATTCGCCCGGAAGATCATGTGTGACCAGCCAGTAGCCACTGCCTTCTGCATTGGGAATGATGCACATTTTCTCAGAGGTGGTGGTGAATACGGGTATATTTTTCTGACCGGCTACGATATCGCCCAGCCCGCCATTGAGTGACATGTCGATGATGTTGTATCGCACGCCGCCGGTTGAATATTGCTCGTCAATCGTAAAGAGATAATATTGATTTGCACTCCCGGGCTTTTCACAGATAACGGCTGCGGTGGTGGAGGAGAGCTCTCCACTGGAGCTTCCGAGGAGTCCCGTTCCATTGGGCATAGGGTTGTTGGATGCGTCCCATACTGTAGCACCGTTGGAGTAAAAGAGTAGCTCGCCGGTTATAGGATCAGCAACACTTGAAGCTCCTTCAGGCGCTTGCATAGCAAAGCCTCCTTGATAGGACGGAGGTGTGGTGTTGAAGTTAATTCCGGCCTGATAACCGTATACCCAGAAGTTGTTTTGGTTTTGGGCGAAACTGACGCAAGCCGTCAACATGAGCCAAATAATACCACTGATGCTTGTCGCTCTTATCATGATTTTTTGAATTTTATAAATCTTCACGCTGTTATCCTCATCAACGCAACGTTATGTTGGAACAACGCACTGCAGTGCGTTGCTACTCTCGCTTCTATCGAAGGTCTATTTGCGCAAACCATGCGGATTGCTGCTCGCCACTCGCCATTCGCCACTCGTCACTCAGTCCCTCAACACCGTCACATACCCCGCCCTGCTTTCCCCCTGCTGCCCATCACGTGGTTCCAACACCCAATAATACGTTGCTGATGGTGAATCTTCGCCGGTCCATCCTTGCGATAAATTTTCGGTAGCGAAAACCA
>JBEIHH010000131.1:0-6000 GCA_040381475.1 Crocinitomicaceae bacterium
GCGCCGTTTCATTTTCGTTTTGCAGAATGGTCCATTCTTTGGCGCTGTATTGCCCTAGCAAGTTCTCTTCGGTATCATTGAGGTACTCAACAAGTCGTTTGATGATAGCCAGCGCCTCTTCACGACTGAACCCAATTTCGGCGTTGGAAATGCCTCTAAGATTAAGCAACTGTATTTTATTGCTTTGCAAGCATTGAAAACAGAAGGCTAAATCGGGATTACCCTAACTAAATCAATGGTTCGGCTCTTTCTGAGATACCTATCAATTAATTCGGGCTTAACTTTGCCTCATGTCCGGCAACACTTTTGGAAGATTATTCAGACTGACAACCTTCGGGGAGTCGCATGGAAGGGGAGTGGGCGGAATCCTGGAAGGGTGTCCTGCCGGATTAGCCGTGGATCAAGACTTGGTGCGTTACCACATGAGTCGTCGCAGACCTGGTCAGAGTGCTCTTACAACAACAAGAAACGAAGAAGACGAAGTTGAATTTCTTTCAGGAATTTTTCAGGGGAAAACTACGGGAAGCCCAATAGGATTTTTAGTTCGCAACAAGGATCATCGTTCGGAAGATTACGAATCACAGAAGGATGTTTTTCGTCCCGGACATGCTGATGAAACTTGGCAGCTGAAATATGGCCTACGGGATTACAGGGGTGGTGGAAGAAGTTCCGCGCGGGAAACATTGTCGAGAGTTGTTGGAGGAACGATCGCCCGTTTATTATTGAGTCATCATGGAGTGTCTGTTCAGGCCTATGTAAGCAGCGTTAAGGATGTTGTGCTTGACCAGTCGTACACAGATCTCAATCTGGAACTCACCGAATCAAATGCAGTTCGTTGTCCCGATCAGGAAACAGCTGAACGCATGAAATCGGTTATAGAGTCTGCGCGTGATGCTGGCGATAGTGTCGGAGGAACAATCACCTGCGTTCTCAAAGGTGTTCCCGCCGGTCTTGGCGAGCCTGTGTTCGATAAAATACACGCTGTGCTCGGTCATGCAATGCTTTCAATCAATGCAGTGAAAGGGTTCGAAATGGGTGATGGATTTGCCACGACACAACGATTTGGAAGCGAAAACAATCTCATAAGAGAAGGTGTTTATGGAGGAATATCGTCTGGCGAAGACATTGTATTCCGGGTGGCTTTTAAGCCGGTTTCGACGATCGCACTGAAACAGACTGCAAGAAATATTTCAGGTGAAAATGTAGAATTCGCAGCTACCGGCCGTCACGATCCTTGCGTTCTTCCGAGGGCAGTGGTAATTGTGGAGTCAATGGCAGCGCTTGTGGTAGCGGATGCATTGTTGTTGAACCGAAGCAACAAAATCTGAATTGGATTTTCTGGTTGATCCTTCATGCAATCTTTGGTCCTTAGAACTTGAAACTCAACATTACGTCTATCAGCCGTAATCTGAAATTGATATAAGCATTCTGTCTGTGTAACTGCTGAACGCCGTGTGTGTCCGATCTCAGCGGTGACATGTAAACGAATTCAGGGGACAACCATGCTGTTATATTAAATCTTTGGCCAATTCCAACACGATAGCCAAAGAATGGCGCAAGACCTATCATAAGGTAATTATCTGTGAAGTATGTGATCGTGTCGCTTCCGAGTCTTTGTCCATATAACGTTGGTGTAGTCTCTGTATTGATCAAATATTCATGAATTGATTCAAACTCTGTCTGTCTGTCAATGCCCGTGATCAGATCGAATCCGTAGAAGCCATCGAATCGTTCTTTATAATTGCTCCACTCCATACCAACGCGAAACTCTGTGACATTATACATGTCATATTCTGATCGAACAAAAAGTGAACTGTCGGTAATTCCTATAGGTGCACCCAGATCTGGAACATTTTTATTTCCCTGAACAAACGCACTGATCCTGAGCATACGGCTTTCGCCCAGCATTCTTTTGTATTGCAATCCATAATGAACATGTTCTGCATCTCCTCCCAGTCCAACTACAATCAGTGGATTCAAACCGATGCCTAAATGATTCTTATATGGTTTTTGGCTGTTTTTGTTGTCGCTATCCTCGACATATTGCGCGCGCAGTCCGGACGAAAACAACAAGATGGCAAGTAAAAGTTTACATCTCATGAGGTAAAAATGGAAGGATACGAAGTCAATAACTTGGTTACCGAATAAATATTATGAACGAACTTTTTCAACCGGCACTAAAGGAAGAACCAATAATAGAGTTTGTATTTCTTTCTGAGTAGCGTTATCTGCTGATTCAGCTCAGAAAGTTTCATTTAAGCGCGAAGAAGGCGGAGTTGAGTCTTAAGCGTGTTGTCGATTTCGTCGCGCAAAGCGGGGTTCACCCGCACCTGATCGGCATAATTCTTCCAGTTTCTCACCACTGAAGTGATCTTGTCAATTATGCCGTTCCAGTCTTCACGTCCCGTTTTAATATTGGCCGCAACCTGAAGTAAATCGGCCTTGGTTATTGCTTTTCTGTTTCCATTGATGCTCAAGGCATGTTGACTTACCCACCGATGATCCGGCTTGTAAGCATGGCATATATCATATGCAGGTGCAAGGCTCCAGGCTTCGCCTTGTTTCATCATAAATGCAAAATTTTTCGTGTGGTCATCGCAATTCTTCGCTGCCACGTTGAATACCATTCGTCTGAACATCTGCACGGCTTGGTCATAAGGGAGTTTGAGTTCCCGCATGGTTTGCAGCAATTGCTCATAGCTATAACTGGTTACCTGATTGTAATCGTAATGTTTGATGGCGCAAAAAGTTTGAATATGATGCTTTGTATCAGATCCTTCTCGATCAAATCGTTTGGTCATGAAATGCGCCCTTCCGTTTTCCTCGAACAACATAGAGGGCATCATGTCAATACCGCAGTCCTTCGCCATGAGATAGTAGGCCATTTCAACCTTGCCGTATCCTTTGCTTTTACCAAACTGTGTATCGCTTACACCATCCAGTTTAATCAGCCAGTGTTCGAATCCTTTCGGGGCATTTGTTTGTCCTGAACGTACTTCGCCTGTTTTTTCGTTGTAAGCAATCACTGCTTTAGGTCTTGCTCCACCGGCACTGGTGCCGATGCGCAGTATTTCGCGCATGGAATGTTCCTGGTCGTTGCTGAGATTTTGATTGAATTTTTTTCTTTTACTTAAAACCGTCTGCGCCATGCCAACCAGGGAATCAATTTCTATTGAGAAAGTATTCTTCTGGCTGTTGAACACTTGCGGTTCAAACTCCAAAGCTCCCATACCACGTGTACCAATAAAACAAAGAAGTTCTACAGGATTCATGCTGTTGGCTGGTCGACCCTGACTTGAAAGCCACGCATTGATCAGATCATTACCATACCTGTCGGGCAAAGCATCGGCGAGCAAACCGGGTAGTCCTCTGAAAGTATCAAGTGATGGATCGCTCTGATTTCGTAACTCCGGAAAACTGAATATTTTTTGGGATGAAGCGACTGGCATCATCAATGGTGCTAAATCGATGCCCTTTGATTTGAATCCGGAATCAAATTCGAAAGCCCCCAAAGCGTTTGCATCATCCCAGGCAAGAGCGCCAACCAGTTGGTTCCATATTTTCACTTCGGCGATCCTGACCATTACCAATCCGTTTGTTTGGAATTCGGTTTTCTCTTTTTACTCGCACGTTGAATGCGCATTTTCTCTTCTTTCAAGAGAAGCATTGGGCTGATGGGCTGTTCGGTGCTAAAAGCGTTCATGAAGTCGAGTTTATCGAGTATCCTCAACACCTGCAGCAAAGTAGATAGCGTGACCGAATCGCCTCGCTCGAGCAAACTGAGCGTAGACCGGCTAATGCCCGCTTCCCTGCAAAGTTGCTCTTGTGATTTGTTTTGTTGAAGGCGCTGATGTCGGACGAATGCACCTATTTGCTGGGCGAGTGCTTTATCACTGTAGCTTGACCATAATTTGTATGAAAAATCATTCATTAACCACAAATATACATCATAATGTATAGAAAATCATACGAAATAATCATTTTAACGTTTCGAAAAGGGACATATAGATTATTCAGCCAGAGATCATCATGGCTGTGGCAAGTTCACATCTTTCTGATGATGAATTCGGTTCTGCGGTTTCTGGAACGTCCTTCCTCTGTTGTATTGGAGCCAACAGGTTTGGTTTCACCATAACCGTGATAACTCATGCGCTTCGCTGTAACACCTTTGCCTGCCAAATAATTCATGACTTCGAATGCCCTTTCGGAAGAAAGCGCAAGATTGGCTTTGTCGTCGCCCACATCGTCTGTATGCCCACCAATTTCTACTTCCATGGCAGGATTTTCGATCAGATATTCAGCGAATGCATCAAGAATAATTTTTGAATCTGTTGCTATATCAGCGCTGTTGGTGCTGTAGTAAATGTCGTTGATCACAAATGGCGTCCCTTGTTTGGTTTCTCTGGTTTCCATGTCAAGTTTAGAAACGACAGGAGCGGGTTGATCTTTTTTAGCAACAAGTCTTGAATTGAAGGCAATACCATTCCCTTCCACACTGAGTGTTACGTTTTGGTTGCGTTCAATTTTGACGATGGCAGCATAGCTTCCGTCATCGTTGTTCACTTTCACTTCTTCCTTCGTCTTCGACTCATTGTAGCTTATCTCCACTTTAGCATCCTGAACCGGCTCGCCATCTTGCCCTTTCACCTGTCCTTTCACGAGCATAACTTTCTCGGGTTTGGCTCGTTCGGGCATGTTGAATTGGTAAACATCCCAGCCTTTGTTATTTTGAAAATTTCGGGCGCCGAAGTAAGCAATTTCACCATCACTCGACACGATTATGCCCAACTCATCCAATTCGCTATTAATAGGAAATCCGATGTTGTGTATTTCACTGAACGATCCGTCATCATTCATTTTGCTATAATAAATATCCATACCACCCACTCCGATATGTCCGTCGCTGGCGAAATACAGTGTTTTACTATCGCTGTGCATAAAAGGTGCTTTTTCCTGGCCATGTGTATTGATTTTGCCTGGTATTGGTTTACATGCACTCCATGCACCATCCGATTGACGCGTGCTGAAGAACAAGTCATGTGAAAAATTACTACTCTTGTCTGTTATGCATTCCGGCCGCACTCCAACAAAAAAAAGTGTTTTTCCGTCGCCGCTGAGCGATGGCTGTCCCTCGAATCCGTCCGGTGTATTTATCTGATCTCCCAGACTAACGAGCTCTCCCCAGTAATATATTTTTTTGCCTTTGTCATCAGTTGCCATTTCATAACGAGTGGAGAAAAGGTCAATATTGTTTGGGTTTTTGGCATTAGGATTTTTCATGGCCACAATGAGCTCTCTGTTATCTGGAGTGATGGTCGCACCGCCGCAGTTGGCACCCTGATTGAACGGAGATGGCAAGGAAGATCCGTTGTCGAATTGCGTATTGATATCCGGCCTTTTTGACCAGGAAAACTCCTCCATCATTTTCTGCACATAGTCTCCTTTGGCCTGTTTCATGACAGTGCGAGTGAAGAACATAATTTCTCCATCAGGAGAGATCAACGGCAGATAGTCATCTGTTGAAGACGATACACCTGAAACCTTCAGAGGTTGATAATCTATTTTGTCTTTATATATCTCGGCGTAGGCCCGAACGCTAATCAGCGCTTCTTCAACTTCTTCATACTTCTTCTGATAATCTTTTTCAAATTTCGACGGATCACTGTCCGGAAAGCGAAGGAACTTTTCAAAATATGATTCTGCTTTTTCGTATTCACTGTCAGCATAACAAATGGCTCCTAGCTGGTAGTATGGATCGCTGTGATATTCGGGACAAATCTCTATGATTTTTTCATAGTGCATTTTGGATGAGGCGAATGATCCTCCGCGTTTGGCGACCTTAAATTCAATTTCTGCAAGACGCATAAGACAAGGGAGGCACTTTGGTTCTTCTTCCAGGGCTTTCTCGAGGAACTCAGTCCGCTGCTGTGTATCGTATTTTTTGCTGTCAAAACTTTGATCAAGCAGTTTTTGCACCTTGCCGGATGGGGTGTAGTTACA
>JBEIHH010000132.1:0-5881 GCA_040381475.1 Crocinitomicaceae bacterium
CCGTCGAAGCGTGCTACTTTGTGCGCCAGTTCGCCGGTTGTGGTTTGGTTAAAGTCGCCACCTCCCACAATTTCGCCATTGTAGATGACCATGTTTGATGGGCCTTCTCCAAAACCAAAAACAGACTCTTCGGCAAACCATGAGTTGCCATCCCAGGAGGCAAAACCATAAGGAACTGAAATATCGCCGATTTCATTGAACCCATAGCCAACATATGTTTTGTTGTTCCATTTTATGCAACTCTCTGGAGTGTCAACAATAGAACCACCGCCTCCCCCCACAGATTGCCAAACACCATTTGAGAAACTTGCTATGCCCGCTGTTCCGGGTATATCTTCAATTTGATTAAAGACACCCACAACAAAAACTTCATTATCATCTATTATAAAATCATTGATGCCTATTTCCTGAATGCCTGAAACAAGAGTTACTTGTGAACTATCCCACTTGAAGATTCCCGCTGAAGGCAATTCATTCACGTCTTGAAAGTAACCAGCCGCAAATAGCGTGTCATTAATCACTTGTAACCGATTTACATGATGATTTGAAAGGGTTAAATCATTTAATGTAGACCAAACTTGAGCATATCCCAAATTCGCTGAAATGAGCATTGAAATAATGAAGACATTTTTCATCGTACATCCAATTTACCTGTAAGACTTGTCGACTTGCCCGAGATCTTCCACGTATAATGTCCTGCAGTAATTGCCAAAAGTTGGACCATAGGATCCTCGTAGCTTGAACCAAATGTCTGTTCAAAAACCAACCGCCCTGTTAGATCGAACAATTGGAAAATGGCTTTTGCATCAGAGAATTGATCATGATTAATTCGGACGTATGAGTTGGCAGGGTTGGGATAGACCAGGTTTGGCGTGTTTTCACTGAACATTGCAGTAGCACGAGCGCTTCTTTCCTCAGGTGGTTCAGTTGGGTAGTACATCGGGAATTCTCCGGTGGGTCCCCAAAAATATTTATTGGTTGTGTAAGAGTCGTTGTTGGGGTCGGGTAACAACCTGCTTTTTAGCACTGCAATCGTTGTTGGATCATAATTGCCATAGGCCTGGCCTGATTGTAACCAAAAAATAAATTGTTTGCCATCTTGCACCCACGACTCGATTTTTGCGTTGAACTGCCGCTATAGTTTTCATTCGTGATTAAATTATTGAGGTAATAACTGTAAACCGGAAATTCATCAGCGCTACCAGAATGATTGTAACTGACAAGGTCCACAAGGTTATTGAAGTCACTTGTTTGGAGCGAATAGGTATTTGCAGCAGGCATCACCATCCACCTGTTTAAGGCAGACATTTCATTCCACACGGGTGTTTGGAAAGGAAAAGAAACACACTCCACTTCATGCCAAATCACATAGTCAGAATTCCCCTCGGTTGAGCTAAATTCTGCATTTAACTCATCGAGGAATACTTGAAATTCACCAAAATAATAGCTTGTTCCTGGGTTGTAATTGGGTAGTTGTTCACCGGTTAAATCTTCATATTGATTGATCAGGTTTTGGCCGTGAGTTGCAATCTGAGAAATAGCGATTAGGATAATTGTCAGAATGTTTTTGAACATTGTATGGATATTGATTTGTTTGGACTTTTGATATCGGTATAGTGAAATAATAATTGCATATGCCATATCAAAGGTAACAAAACGACTTCGGATTAACCTCCAATTATGAATTCGGTATTGATATTAGAGCCTATTTAAGATTTTATGATAGCGACTGATGTTTAGGCAATTGCAGTGGTTACAAGGCATTTTTTGCTAAAGAGCACTTCAATATCGTCAAATCTCAAGATTAGAGTAAAAGCCAATAAACATCACAAAGCAAAGTATCTTTGCCGCCGCTTCAGTCAATGAGAAAATGATCCGGATAGGAGATATCATATTGCCCGACTTTCCTTTGTTACTGGCTCCGATGGAGGATGTCAGTGATCCGCCGTTTCGCATGGTTTGCAAGGAAAACGGTGCAGATCTGATGTATACTGAGTTCATCAGCAGCGAAGGATTGATCCGCGATGCAGCGAAAAGCCGCATGAAACTCGATATTTATGAGTATGAGCGTCCCATTGGTGTTCAGATATTCGGCAGCGACACGGAAACCATGGTGAAATGTGCGCAAATCATTGAGGCCACTAACCCAGATCTTTTGGACATCAACTACGGATGTCCGGTAATGAAAGTAACCTGCAAAGGTGCCGGAGCGGGCATTCTCAAGGATATACCGAAGATGGTGAGCATGACGGAGGCCATTGTGAAAGCCACCAAACTACCCGTTACAGTGAAAACACGCCTCGGCTGGGATGAGCAGAGCAAAAACGTGGTAGAGGTTGCAGAGCGATTGCAGGACATAGGCATTCAGGCTCTCACCATACATGGCAGAACACGCGTTCAGATGTATAAAGGGGAAGCGGATTGGACCCTCATTGCGAAAATCAAGGAAAACCCGCGCATGCATATTCCGGTTTTTGGCAATGGTGATATCGACACCCCTGAAAAAGCCTTGGAATACCGCAACCGATATGGAATTGACGGTATCATGATAGGCCGCGCAAGCATCGGATATCCATGGATATTCAATGAAATCAAACACTATTTCGCCACAGGCGAAAAATTGCCGCCGCCAACTATCAAACAACGCGCAGAAGCGTGCAGAAAGCACTTTGAGTTTTCGCTGAAGTGGAAAGGAAATGTTCTTGGTGTACTTGAAATGCGCAGACACTACAGCAATTATTTCAAAGGCCTGCCTCATTTCAAAGAAGACAGAATGCACCTTGTAACAACCAACGATCCTTCAGAGGTATTGTCAAGGCTTGAAGCCATCACGGTCAAATACGACGGTGTAGAATTTTTATCCTGAATAGTTCCAGGTTCAGTAACATAGGTTACAAAGCCTAAGAATGACAGAAAGTAATTTCGCAAAAAAAAGATTATGCGGATCTATCTCGTTGGTCTATTGTTGTTCTCGCAGTATTTAAACACATATGCGCAAAACGAAAACATCGATGTCATTCTTGAACCGATTAATCTTGAAGAATTCGGGGGAATTCAGTCATACGCCTGGGGTCAGTCCGACAGCAAAATATTGATCATCGGCGGGCGTCTTGATGGATTACACCGTCGTCAACCCTTCGCTGCATTTGACGAAGCCGGTCATAATACCGTGATTGTGGTCATTGATCCTTCCAGCCAGCAAACCTGGAGCAGTTCTATGGATGCATTGCCCACATCGGTGAGTGAACAGTTGAGTTCAACCAACATGCAATTCACACAAACTGGCAACACATTGTATCTGGTTGGTGGATATGGTTTCAGTTCCACAGCAGGTGATCATATCACTTACCCCAATCTCACAGCAGTAGACGTGGAAAATCTTGTAAGCGCTGTCATCGCAGCACAAGACATTTCTCCCTTTTTCAGACAAATAACAGACGAGGAATTCCGTGTCACAGGTGGCCATTTGAACGTGATTGATGACGTCTATTACTTATCCGGAGGTCAGAATTTCGAGGGGCGTTACAATCCCATTGGACCAGATCATGGTCCTGGTTTTTTTCAGGAGTACACCAACTCTATTCGTCGCTTCAACATCAGCGATGACGGAGTAAGCCTTTCAGTTGCACACCTTGAAACATGGACAGACGAAGAAAATCTTCACCGCCGCGATTACAATGTTGTTTCGCAAATCATGCCCGACGGTAGTTCCGGATTTACTGCATTCTCTGGCGTATTCAGAACGGACGCCGATCTGCCATTCCTCAATTGTGTGAATGTAGGAGAGTCGGGTTATGAAGTGAACAATGATTTCGCTCAATACTACAATCATTATCACTGCGCTGCTATGCCTATTTATAGCGCATTGTCGAATGAAATGCAAACCATCTTCTTTGGAGGCATTGCACAGTATTTTGATGACAACGGTGTACTCACGCAAGATGACAACGTGCCATTCGTCAACACCATTGGCATGGTAAGCAGAAATGCATCCGGTCAAATGACCGAGTATAAACTGCAGACAGAAATGCCAGGATTTCTGGGCGCAGGTTCGGAATTCATTCCGCTACACGATATTGCTCAATACGAAAACGGAGTCATCAATTTGGACTTACTCCCGGAAGATACAACTCACATGGGCTATATCATTGGAGGAATCAGCAGCAGCGCGGCCAATATTTTCTTCGCCAACGAAGGCACTCAAAGCGCTGCGAGCAGCACCATATACAAGGTATATCTGGTGCGCGCTTTGTCGTCCGGAATTCCGGTGATAAATCCAAGTAGTTACAACGCCATGCAAATGATATTGTATCCGAATCCAACAGGAGGTGAATTCAACATCGGCTATAACTTACCAAACTCAGGATTTGTTGAGTTCGAGATACGCGATGCCGCAGGAAAACTGATTCATCAGAAAAAATTACAGCATCAAAAGAAGGGAGAGCATACATGCCATCCTCTGTTTGAGAGTTACTTACCGGACGGAAGCTATCTCGTATTGATTCGAACAGAAAACAACACATCAGTTCAACGCATTGTGCTTTCGAGATAGTCAGCTTTTCATCTTACAGGCAAATAAAAAAGTATTGCTCTTATTCACCTTAGGCAGCACATTGACCTCATATCCCCTGGCAGAAAGATGATTGGCCACTTCAACCATCTTTTTCAGTTCATGGAATACATTAAACACTATCAGACCATTATGTGATAATCGCTTTGCGATATTGTTCCAGAATTCAGGTTTGACGATGACCTCCGGTAATGTGTTATCCACGAATATGTCGCAAATAATCATATCAAATTTCCGTTTGTCAGATTTCACAAATTCCGTTGCGTCAGCGCAAACAATTTCCATTTTTTTTCCGGGTATGATACCAAAATCTTTAACCGCAATGTCCGCGATCACCGGGTCAAGTTCTACTGCAACAATTTTTCCTTCGAAGTTCAATTCGTCCTGGAGGATACTAACGACTGTTCCTCCACCTAATCCAAGAAGCAAAACACTTTTTCTTTGCTTCATATCAATGCTGCGAAAGACCTTGACGAATATGTCGTGCAGGGTTTTGCCAGAATAACAGGAGTTCTCGCTATTGAGCACTTTCAGGCCATCTTCAAAATCTACCTCTAAAGTGCCGTTGTATTTCGATTTGATTTTTTTCACTTTGGAAAAGTAGTGTTATTGAGATATTAAATACACAAGCACTTCATTCGATGCTGATTTCGATCATATCCGTGGTCATGCAGTATTAATTTCGCAGCAAATTCAGTGAGTTTTATGAATGTACTAATACTTGGTTCAGGAGGAAGGGAGCATGCTATAGCGTGGAAAATTGCGCAAAGTCCTTTGCTTACGCAGTTATTCATTGCACCCGGCAACGCAGGTACGGTGGAGTTTGGCAACAATGTCTCCCTCAACGTACTTGACTTCAAAGCCATTCAGGATGCTGTTCTCGAACATGAAATCACATTGGTTGTTGTCGGTCCTGAAGTTCCACTAGTAGGTGGTATAGTAGATTATTTCAGAAACGAAGAATCGTTGAAACATGTGGGTATTGTTGGTCCCGACAAATTTGGAGCTCAGCTTGAAGGATCGAAAGACTTTGCCAAACAATTCATGCAAAGACACAAAATTCCAACAGCGAGATATCAGACTTTCAATTCATCACAACTCGAATCAGGTATATCATTTCTTCGTTCGATGCAGGCGCCATACGTGCTGAAGGCAGATGGACTGGCAGCAGGCAAAGGTGTGATTATACCGGAAACATTGCCTGAAGCTGAGAAAGCGCTTAACGAATTGCTAGGCGGTCAGTTTGGAGAAGCCAGCAGTAAGGTTGTCATAGAAGAGTTCCTTCGTGGTATTGAAATGTCTGTTTTCGCG
>JBEIHH010000133.1:0-5867 GCA_040381475.1 Crocinitomicaceae bacterium
CTCAAAGGTGTCTCATCGGCGAATACACCGTTGTTATCGAATTGGATGATACCACCGGGTAAAATGACGAGTTCGGATGTTTCATCTGAATTGAAGTTGTTTGAAATGGTGGCCAGACCGTACGGTGCTATCATGGCCAGCGGATCGCCGAAGAGTCCGGTGCCATCGTTGATAAATATCCAGGAGACATTCGAAATATCCAGATCAGCATCTCCGTCAATGTCGACAACATTAAAAAACGCATTCATATCCGTCTGGTATGCTGATGAAAATAACGTAGCGGGTGCCAAAAAGGAACCGGTGCCGGTGCCAAAGGAAACTAGTTCAACTTGGGTTGAGCTTTCAGTTGATAGAATGTCATTGAAGCCGTCACCATTCAAATCGGCAATGCGAATGGGTTGGCCAATGCCGTCCAGTTCAGGAATGGCCGTTGCCGTAGTGATGTCGCCACTGCCTGCATCGTTCAGAACATAGGCATTGCCATTATAACCGAGCATCAATGGTTCATTGTCACCATCGTTGTCGATATCTCCTGAGGATGCAGGAAACATCGTCGCATAAAATTGGTCATTGTATTCTATATAGTTTTGTGTAGAGAATTGGAAGCGATTGTATGTGCCCACGATGCAACCTTCGAGAGCGCAAAAGTTCGAAATAATGTCTTTGAATCCATCGCCATCCAGATCATCCATTAATTCATAAAAAAAGAGTTCGGGATTGGGGTAAGGAAATGGCTCGGCATCTCCAAATTGACCGGGACCGATGTAGAAGTGAACGAAGGTTTGCGAGCCGCCCGCGTTGAGAAGATCTTCCTGACCATCCATGTTCACATCAAAGAAATGATGATAACCATCCCAATTGCCCATGTCATTGGCAGTCCAAAATTCACCGTCGTTGTTGTTTTCGTACCATCTCACGGTATTGTCCAGCCCACGTCCCAGAGCGTCAATGTCGCCATCCTGATCCATGTCGTGTAGCAATTCCAGGGCATCAGTGGATATGATGTGCTGTTTAAAAAAAGTTACATCCGGCCCTTGTTCTGTCCATATTCCATTGACAATGTCAACCATGTCCGGATCTCCATCCATATCCACATCATACCAGGCCTCAGCCAATCTGCCGGCAAGAAGGAGTTTTGGTTCTCCAAACTGAGCAGATGAATGTGAAAAGCTGATGAGGTTTAATAGAAATGCAAATGGTAGAGCCCTAATAATGATTTTCATAGCACATGTTTTTTGAGATCCCGAAAATAACAGTTTTGACTTCATTTGAAATGTAATAAGCAGATAACTTAATCTGCCGGATTTGTCCTGCTGCATATACGATTTCTGGAACATGAGTTCATAAATCGCTTTTTTAAAAGCAGCCCTTCAATATTCGGGAATGCGTACTTTTTATTCAGATGGAAATGTGTGAGCGGACGTTTTTTATGAGAATTCGTATCGAAGAAAGATCATTTTGAAGTTATAGATGAAAAATGGGCCAATCAAGGGATTTCGAATTGCAGCCGCAATCAACCGCAAATTCAGTGTTTAAAAGGATAAACTTTGCTGTAAATACTTTATTTCACATTGCCCGATCATTCTAAATTTTGATTTCGAGAGAGTGAGACGTTGCGACGCTGCAGTGCAACTTCTCTAACGCAGCGCATTCAGAATTCAATCTCAAATCCAGTTTGGGTTCTCCAACTGAGCAGAGGCGCGGGAAATAGGAAACATGGCAAAGCAATGAGCACTAGCAAAGACAGGGCACAACGATAGTATTTCATTTATTCGTGATTTTGTGGGACGGAAGGTGTCTTAAAAATGATTCAATTCAAAAAGGGTGGATTGAATAGTTCAAGAGTCGGATATTCACTCCGGATTAAATATGCTCTTTAGTGATCATCCGAATAATGCCATACCCCCCACAACAACGCGACACCGTCATTCCACACGCAGCGCAGCGGAGTGTGGAATCTCTCAGGTTTAGAAGAGCTGCGCTTGCATGTTGTATTTGTTGGCTAGAAGCCAACGACAAGCGAAGGCACATCTTGTCCCGCTTGTGCGGGAGGTTGCGCTTCGCTAAACCTGCACTATGGGGTAGGCTGGTTAATGCTAAGATAGCAAAAATGGTTTGAGTTTCAAAAACAAAGACAGTATTCATACCTGTCAGACCAACCATTGTTATCATTTTTCGGGTCAGGGTCGTAGCATCTAATTCATATATTTAACTTTTAATATCAGTAGCTCTGCATTTCCAAACGAAACGACTTATATATGCCAACCCTCTCCAAATCTGATTTTATCCTCGCATCAGACTGTGCTAAAAAGCTTGTCTATAAAAAGGCACATTATCCGACCGCCAATGACACCAACGAGTACATGAAAATGCTTGCAGAAGGTGGTTATATAGTTGGCAAAATGGCGACACTTTTATATCCGGATGGAATTGAAATCACAGGCAACACGGAGGAATCTATTCGATCAACAAAAAAAATGCTTGAACAGGATAAAGTGGTGCTGTTTGAAGCCGCCATCGAATCAGGCAAACAAATTGTTCGTGTGGATATACTGGAAAAGAACGGCAAGGAGATCAAGCTGATTGAGGTCAAAGCGAAGTCGTTCGATAGCGAACAACCTGATGAACTCCATTCACGGGAATTTGAAAAGTATATTGATGACCTTGCCTTTCAGTATTATGTGGTGGAAAGTGCATATCCTCAATTCCAAATTAAAGCGTTTCTCATGATGCCGGATAAGAATAAGCGCACGTTGATTGATGGTTTACCGGGTTGGTTCACGGTGCAAACCGACAAGCATAGCGAAGGCAAGGAGATTGAAGAAATTCCTTCACGCGAAAAACCCGGATTCAATAAGCCCGAGGTGCTTTTCATTTACGAGCATGATGACCAGCGCCAGCACTATATTGAGCGTTTACAAAATGAAGGCATACTCACCAAGGTGGATGTTACGAATACCGTTGCCTTCTGCTCAGATGATGTTAGGATGCGTTCATCGAACCTGATGAACATACTCGAGCGAGGCATCAGACCGGATGATTATAAAATTTCTGTGAAGTGTAAAGGATGCGAGTTCAATACGCCCGGTGAAAAGAAAAACGGATATGGGGAATGCTTAGGTCAAATGGTCAGCGTTGAACCGCATATTTTCGATTTGTATTTCGGCACTACAATCAGAACTTCAGGTAAGCGACTGCTTCTTGATGAATTGCTTCAGGCGGGCAAGGCATCGCTTTCTGAAGTTACTGAAAAGAAGATTGTCGGTGTGAAGACGCATCCGGGTCTGCGCGGTGTGAGGCAACTGATCCAGATTGAAAATACGCTCAACCAGACGGAGTGGATTTCGCCCGATCTTCAGGCGCATCTGTCGGCCTTCGAATATCCGTTGCATTTCATCGATTTTGAGACATACACCGGCGCATTGCCCTTTCACCGGAACATGCGGCCGTATGAGCTCATCGCTTTTCAGTGGAGTTGTCATACGATAGATCATCCGGGAGCAACACCGCGTCACGCAGCATGGATCCACACCGGACCTGAATATCCGGATGGTAGCCGCTTTCCGAATTTTGAATTCGCGCGCTCTTTGATGAAGCACATCGGGAGCAGCGGAACACCACTGATGTACGCCACCCACGAGCGCACGGTCATGCGCACGATCCGCGCACAGATGCCGGTCTTTGGCGAAGATGATCCTGCACTTGCTGCATGGCTGCTGGAACTGGCAGGTGAGAATAAAGGAGAGGGCAGGTGGCAGGACATGAACGACATGACCAAACGTTTTTACTTTCATCCATACATGAAAGGCAAGACGTCGATCAAAAAGGTGCTTCCTGCTATCTGGTCGCATCATCCCGAATTGCACGATGTGCCGCATTTCAGGGATTATGCACCCGAAAAGTTTCAGAGCGGCATTGTCGACCCGTATGATGAACTTACACGTTTGATCCCGAGATCAGAAGACAATGAAGAACCGATAGGAGATACTGTCAGCGGAGGTACGGATGCCATGCGGGCCTATCATAGAATCCGCTTTGACGAATCACTAACAGAGGATCAGCGTGAAGCGCTTCGCAAACAGTTGCTTGAGTATTGTAAGCTGGATACCATGGCGATGGTCATTATTGCCTATTGCTGGGGGTTGAAATAGGTCGGAAAAGTTGGCTCATTGCTGCCGGCATGTGAAAGTAAAATTCCATACAGCAAAGCGTTTATTGCAGATCGATACTTACTTTGTTTTTTTCAGAGCTATACTCAAAAGCACAATTTTTGAACGACGGTTTTTTGACTTTTGGCACAAAGTTGTTTGATAAACCGTAACGTTCCGTGGGTAGCCCGAATGTATTTCGATCCATGTCGCCGCTGTTATTGAGGTCTTCAAAAACAACGATTGCATATACTCCGTATTCAAGCCCTGTAATCTCTACTTCTGCGATTTCGCCTTTTGGTTGCACAAAAAATTCTTTGATCCGGCCTTCTTTCAGCAGGAAGTTTTTGTTGGAATTGTACACAGCAACTTTTACACGAGGCGCATCCAACGAAACTTTATGTACAGTCAGTTTTAAGGGCGCCTTATCAGATACTTGCGATGCAACGGTGGTATCTTGTTTTTCCTCCTTGTTTGCAACCGTTTGAGCGGATGTGTCGGACATTGTCTTTTCTTCTGTAGGAGCGCCTTGGTTCTTTGAAGAATTTTTTTCTGAACAACCAAGCAAGGTGATGATCAGCAATGGAAATAACACGCACGATTTCAAACGTTTCATGAAAAAAAGATTAAGCATGACTCTAAAAAACGGATGATTATAATATCGGTCATTCTACTTTTTTCTATCTCGACTTGTTTTCAATCGGAGCCTAATGAATGGGGTAGTGGTATCGCCCAGTAAAAAGCCCCACGCACTGAGCGAATCAACACGATCGAGAATAAGTTTGACGATAGCCGTGATGGGTATTGACAAAAACATGCCGGGAATCCCCCAGATCGCCGCTCCTGCAATCACCGCCAATATGGATGTCAATGCATTCAGCCTCACTTTCGAACCTATTATTTTGGGTACAAGAATATTGTTGTCCAGAAATTGTATGATGCCGTACATCACCAGTACATAGAGCATGTGCATGGGTGTTTTGGTAATCAGTGCTATCAACATAAAAATGGCCATAGCCATGATGGAGCCGAGATATGGTATTACATTAAGCAATGCACCAATGAGACCCAACATCAATGCGTATTCGATACCGATGATCATCAGTCCGATAGCATTGAGCACTGCTACTATGGAAATTTCGATGAAAAGACCTACTAGGTAACTGCGGATGATTACCCTTGTTTCATTGAGGATTTCGTTGATGTTCTTGTTATTGTCCGAACCGAATAATTTGTGAATAAACGTGACTAAATGCGGCTGATAGAGCAGAATCATGAATGTATAAACAGGAGTTAGCAATGCCGTGGTGACAATTCCACCCACAGTGTTGAGCGTTGAACCAATATAACTTCCGCTCTTATTGATGATTTCAGATTTCAGATTCTCCAGCCATGCATAGATTTGAGGGGCATCGAAATCAAATCTGTCGGCCAAACCAGCAACGATGGAATTTACCAGTTGCTGAAACTTCAAATTGAGCTGTGGCAAAGCGGCTGACATTCGATCAGATTGCATTGAAACCACGATGATCAGTCCTGCGATAAGGCAAATCGTGAGCAGCATAACAACGCCGATGGCCAGGGTGCGGTGTATGCCTTTATGATTCAGAAAGTTCACGAAAGGACTCATCAGAATACCAATAATTACCGCAAAGACCAATGGAAGAATGACAGACTGAGCGATGATCAGCATATCAATACTCAAATAGATCGCTATCA
>JBEIHH010000134.1:0-5842 GCA_040381475.1 Crocinitomicaceae bacterium
CGATTGAGGTTTCTGGGTGGTGGCTGCATTGTCGAAATAGACAAGAGGTTGACCGTTCACCCTTTGATGCAGTATGGGAAATTGTTGCCTCAGGGCTGCGATGTCAACAGTATCGGTCATGCAAATAATAAATCGCGTTGAATGAGTTGTTCCGTAACGTAATGCTTCACAGCTTCATTATTAATCTTATCCAAAACGTCACTGATAAAAGCATTGGCCAACAATTTTCTGGCGTTGTCTTCTCCAAGTCCTCTGGACTTGAGGTAAAACAATGCCTCCTCATCAAGCTGGCCGGTGGTGCTGCCGTGACTGCATTTTACATCGTCGGCATAAATTTCAAGCTCCGGCTTGGTATTCATTTGAGCGTCGTCGCTCAGCAGAATATTGGCGTTGCTTTGAAACGCATTGGTTTTTTGTGCATCAAGGTGCACATATACTTTTCCATTGAATACGCCATTGCTCTGATCGTTGAGCATGCCTTTGTACAATTCATTGCTCACGCAATGTGGTCTGAGATGATCTACGCGTGTGTGATTATCCACGAAGTGTTTTTTCACCGGTAAATAAAATCCATGCAGATTGGCTTCAATGTTTTGTCCATTGAGGGCGATGTGCAGCTGATTGCGCACCCAATTACTTTCAATGGTGAGTGTGTTGATGGTGAATCGTGCGTCTTGTTCAATACCCACGTATTCATTGTTCATAGTAAAATTCTCGGTACCATCCATCTGAATTTTATCTATGTGAAGCGATGCGTTGCTTTCAACATGCACCTTCATTTTTCTGCTGGTAAATGCGCTTTTGTTGTTGGTCGAAACGAATGATTCCACAACATGCATTTCGGCATTTTTATCGCAAACAATTTCTATCAACGGTTGATTGAGCGACTCAGATGTCGCTGCTACGTGTATAATGTGCAGACTTTTTTCAGGAGCTGATTTGGCGGCGATATTTATGCGCATGCGTGAAGTGCACAATGCAGCGTGGTAGGCGTCGTAAAAATCGCTGAAGTCAGCTTCTGCGTCAAGCTCAGGATTTTCAGTAATATCAACTCCTTCAGGCAACGAATGCATATCCGATAATTCAGGTCTGAAAATCCCATCAACGAATATCACTTTGGATGCATTCAGGCCATTGATCTGAAACTCGCTTAGATCAACACTTGCTTTATCGGTAGCAGGTATCCAGGCCACATTGCTGATCCTTGTAGTACGGGTATATTTCCATTCCTCTGAACGTGTGGTTGGGATATCAAGTTCAGAAATGGCGTGTTGTCCGGCGAGTGCGTAGGCGTCATTGTAACGAGCCATTGCAACTGCGGACATTAGTTTTTCTTTCGGTGAGGATTTGGTTATTGTTTGCTCCATGCCTCTTATGCTTTCACAGATTCAACTTCATCCTTGATCCAGTCATATCCGCGCTCTTCGAGTTCGAGGGCCAGTTCTTTTGTTCCACTCTTCACGATTCTGCCTTTGTACAATACATGCACAAAGTCCGGCACGATGTAATCAAGCAATCGCTGGTAGTGTGTAATTACAACAAATGAACGATCCGGTGAACGCAGCGCGTTAACCCCGTTGGCCACAATGCGCAGGGCGTCGATGTCGAGACCACTGTCAGTTTCATCGAGCACAGCGAGTTTCGGTTCCAGCATAGCCATCTGAAAAATTTCATTCCGCTTTTTTTCTCCGCCGCTGAATCCTTCGTTTACCGCGCGATTGGCAAGTTGTCCATCAAGTTCAACCAACGCAGATTTTTCTTTCACCAGTTTCAAAAAGTCTTTTGCGGTGAGTGGCTCAAGTCCTTTGTGTTTTCTGATTTCACCGACCGCTGCTTTCAGAAAGTTCATATTGCTTACACCTGGAATTTCAACAGGATATTGAAATGCAAGAAACAGTCCTTCGCGTGCGCGAATTTCTGCCGGCATGTCGAGCAGGTCTTTTCCTTGGAAGCTTACAGTTCCATTGGTTACTTCATATTCCTCACGACCGGCGAGCACAGAAGCAAGTGTGCTTTTGCCTGATCCATTCGGACCCATAATAGCGTGCACCTCGCCCGGTTTTACTTCGAGACTCAGGCCTCTGAGAATTTCTTTATCCTCGATTTTCGCCTGTAGATTTTTTATTGAGAGCATTGACATTTTTTATTCGTTGGTTGTTTATCCGACACTGCCTTCAAGTGAAATGGCCAAAAGTTTTTGCGCTTCCACGGCAAATTCCATAGGCAGTTTGTTCAGCACTTCTTTGGCGTAACCATTTACAATCATGGAAATCGCCTGCTCTTCATCAAGGCCGCGCTGAAGACAATAGAATATTTGGTCTTCACCAATTTTTGAAGTGGTGGCTTCGTGTTCTACTTTGGATGTTTTGTTTTTTACTTCTATGTAAGGGAAAGTATGGGCTCCGCAACGATCGCTCATAAGCAATGAATCACACTGCGAAAAGTTTCTTGCATTTGCAGCGCCTTTGTTAATTTGAACAAGGCCGCGGTAGCTGTTTTGGCTTTTTCCTGCACTGATACCTTTTGAAATGATCGTGCTTTTCGTGTTTTTCCCGATATGAACCATCTTCGTTCCGGTATCGGCCTGTTGCATATTGTTGGTCACAGCAACCGAATAAAATTCACCAATGCTGTAATCCCCTTTCAAAATGCACGATGGATATTTCCAAGTAATCGCACTTCCGGTTTCAACTTGAGTCCAGGATATTTTCGATCGGTCACCATCGCAAAGTCCGCGTTTGGTTACAAAATTGAATACGCCACCTATTCCGTCTTTGTCACCCGGATACCAATTCTGTACGGTGCTATATTTAATTTCGGCGTCGGTGTGAGCAATGAGTTCAACAACAGCTGCGTGCAATTGGTTTTCATCGCGCTGAGGTGCAGTACAACCTTCAAGGTAACTCACCACACTCCCTTCATCTGCTATAACCAATGTTCTTTCAAACTGACCAGTTCCGCCTTCGTTGATTCGGAAATAGGTTGAAAGTTCCATCGGGCACTTTACGCCTTTGGGTATATAACAGAATGAACCATCAGTGAAAACAGCAGAGTTGAGGGCGGCGTAAAAGTTATCGGTGCGCGGTACAACGGTTCCGAGGTATTTGCGCACAAGATCGCTGTGTTCACGAACTGCTTCGCTCATAGAGCAAAAGATGATTCCGAGTTCAGCGAGTTTTTCTTTGAATGATGTAGCAACGGATACGGAATCCATTACAAAATCTACCGCAACATTGTGCAGGCGTTTTTGTTCTTCGAGTGAAATGCCCAACTTGTCCATTGTTTTACGCAATTCCGGATCGAGTTCGTCGAGGGATTCGAGTTGCTTCTTTTTTTTCGGAGCGGCGTAATAGGAGATCGCTTGAAAGTCAGGCTTTTTGTATGTGACATGGGCCCATTCAGGCTCTCTCATATTCTTCCAGATGGCAAAAGCCTCAAGTCTCCACGTCAGCAACCATTCAGGTTCTTCTTTTTTAGCAGAAATCAATCGAATGATGTCTTCATTGAGTCCGGCCGGCGCTTTATCTGTTTCAATATCGGTCACAAAACCGAATTCATATTCCTTCGATGTAATGTCGTCCAGTAGTTCGTCTCCCTCGTAAGCCATAGTTGCCTTTTGGGTTTAAATTGAAAATGATTCACCGCAACCGCATGTGCGGCTTGCATTTGGATTTTTGAATACAAAACCCTTTCCGTTGAGGCCACCGGTATATTCGAGTTCGGTGCCAACGAGGTATAAAAAACTTTTGCGGTCAACGACCACTTTTACACCGTTGTCTTCGAATACCTGATCACCTTCTTTCATTTGGTTGTCGAATGTGAGTTGATACATCAACCCGCTGCAACCACCACCCTCAACACCAACGCGAACGAAAGCATCTGCCGGATGATTTTCGGTTTGAATCAGGTGGGTAACCTGGGTCTTAGCGCTTTCAGAAACTTTAATCATATCTTGTAACTTAAACTCCCAAAGGCCTTAATTGTTCAGGGTTACGGCCATTATTTAGAGTATTTCTAAATAGTTTGGGGGTACAAAAATACCTTGAAAAAGGTACTGACGCCAAAAGAAAGCCGAAAAAAGCGGGATAAAAGATATTGGTGGGCAATTTACAGCTTAGTGGTTGATTACCAGCGCGCTGTAATATAGCCATCACTGCCTGTGATGAGTTCTGGCAAGCTCGTGCAATGTAATCTGGTGATTTTAAAAGTACGTATTGTGGAATTTTGGATATGTTTTTTTTCGGTAGGTGTGTGATAAATAAAAGAAAAACAAATGAATAGGTGCATTTCGGCTGATTCAAGGTCCTGCTTTCTTTTGTTTATGTGTGTACGGAATTTCAGAAATCCGGTGTTGGGTATGTCGAAAATCACTGCTGATTTGCACCGGAAAGTTCTTGGCGAAGAAGCTTATGTAGAAGTTATATGAAATGATTGCAGCGTTGGCACTGGTTTATGAAGCATGTCTGGCATGTTACGGCATATTCAGAGAAGATCCTTAGTTGAAGATCTAGCAAAATTTGCGACAACAAACAGGCAGAACGAAACGCCTCATGTACTAAACCTTTAACTAAAAAAGGTGCCGGACCCTTTAGAAGCTATCGCGGATGCGCCACCCTTCATCTGCAAATGGATCAAGCGCCCTGAACTAACCTGACGGGAACAATGAATAGATAGATTTTGAGGTAATGGATCATTGTTCAGCGGGTTCGACACCTGGCCGATCCGGAATAAAAACCGGATCGGCCTTTTGAAAAGAGAAGAAACAAAAAAATTATAGAGTATGAAACGCAAGAATGCGAGACGAACTTCACTGATGGCCATTTTAATGATTCTGGTTTGTGCAGCACTATTGACTGCAGTGAGTGAGAGTCATGAAGCAGATGAAGTGAAGTACGTGAAGGTTTTTGATGGAGATGATTTGAAGAAGAGTATAAAGTAAGAATCAAACATTCAATTAACAAAAAACATAGCTGCAATGAAGAATGTCAAAAGCATAGTTTTTGGGGAATATGGTAATTACCTGTTCCTGCTGGCAACAACTCTTTTTTGTTTGAGCGGATGCAAATCGGAAATGCCGGATAGATGCGATGAAAATTGGATGAGTCACATCTATGTTAAGGAGTCTGGGACTGAAACCCCAATTGAAGGAGCTAGCATATATATGGTCTTGACAGGTCATATGTATAGTTACGCGTATGTTCACGACGAAACCACAGATGTGAATGGATATGCCGAATGGCCTTGTGCTTTAGAATATGATAATTTGAGTATTTGTGCGGGTGATGCCTATTGGGAGGAATGTGGTGGATCAGGTTGGGGGCATGGTCATCCGGATATTCGGAGGAATCTTTTCTACTTAACTGCAAAATGTATGATACGCGTGCATATACCAGAGGTTTACCATTCCAGCACTGAAGAATATGGATATGTGAGTGTCATCATAAGTAGTGGAGGGATAGAACCAGATGGCTACAACGGTTCTACAGAATATGGACACTATCAAAATATGATAGGCAAGGGAGGCTTTGAAAATGAAATTTTGGTGACACACTTTAGTGTAAGTCATGAATTTACAGGCGAACAGGAGAGGTATTGCCTTTATGTAGCCCCACACGACACTATCGATTTTTATATACCGGAACCGTGAGCGCCGATTTTTAAATTTTCAAGAAAGACATCTCGCCCTAAAGATTTATAAATCATACATCATGGACAATTCGAAAGCAATGAATAAATCCAATAAAACATATTTTAATCGATCAAGCATTTACAGTTGTTTTATGTGCATAATCCTCTTTTTTTTAAGCGGATGCAAATCGGAAATGCCGGATAGATGCGATGA
>JBEIHH010000135.1:0-5842 GCA_040381475.1 Crocinitomicaceae bacterium
CGAAGGTTGCGAGTTTTCTGGAATGTTTATAACAGACAGTCGAAGCAGCTCGAAAAAACATTTTGAAGTGGCATCAACGTCATAAGCTGCATCGTGGGCTTCAGCGAATGGCACTCCAAAAAGCTTAAAATGAAGCTCTGTCAGTGTAGGCCATTTGAATTTTCCGCCTTTACCTCCGGGAATAGCACAAAAGTCTGTTGCCAGTTCTTTGGTGTCGAGTCGCTTTTTTTCTTCCAGATAGTTGGGCATGCCAAGTCGCAGAAGTTCGCAACCCATGATGTTTAAATCGAATTCAATATTGTGACCTGCGAGGTAGGTTGCTTCGTTTACATCTTCAAGGAATTTTATACAGATTTCATCGAGATTATGACCATCCCGCATGGCTCTTTCCGTGGAAATTCCATGCACTTTTTCAGCATTGAAAGGAATACTAAAACCATCTGGTTTGATAATAAAACTGTGAGCGCGAATCAGCGCGCCGCTTGTATCGTGAAGTTGCCAGGCAATCTGAACCGCGCGAGGCCAGTTGTCAAAATCAGTCAGCGGGGCATTCCAGTTGTTTGGCAGTCCGGTCGTTTCGGTATCGAATATCAGATACATGGTGTTGTTGTTAATCGTTGCTGTTCTCAGGATTACGCAGACTGTTATGAGCCATATCGCCTCAGAACCTGCGTTTTATGATTTCTATTCGGGTAATTCGGTCAACCCCAAAGATAGCAGGCGTGTGCAGGTCAATAATCTTCCGAAAAGGGCATGTCATGCACAAATTGATAACAATTAGCTTGTTAAAAGTAAAAGATGTGTTCGATGGAATTATGCCCAATTTTTAGGCTGACATCCTAGATTCCAATATGATAGAATTTACTCATGTAAGAAATAAACACGGGTGTATTTAATCGAGGTTGAAATGTAAAAGCAACGGTATGATCAGATTGATACGATTGAAATTATTGGGTTTGTTGACATCTCTTCTTCGTGAAAATCCTACTGCCTTGGCCCAAGTGGTTAAGATGAATCACTTCAAATAATTTACATATTGAAGCTTCGGCAAAGAGTTTCGATAAATGGAAAGTATAGAGCATGGTTCTTGGTACTTTTTCTCGGATACTTTTTATTCTGTTCGTGAAAAGAAGAAAGCAAACAGGACCGATAGAAAATTGACACCGCAATTTAGTACTCTAACTTTTATCGCCGGATCTGGGATTGTCCCACCAGTTTTTATTGGCTTTCAATAACGTCAGGCGCAACGCACCTTGGATCATTAAAGTGCTTGTTGATTCATTTCTCATACCTGAAAGATTGTGTCCGTTGACGGATTCTGCGAAGGCTTCCAGTTCAGCATGTCCAAACCAGATTGCCGCAATTTCAACTGTTATGGCTGTATTGCCTATCATGAGCAGATGATATCCTGTATTGAACTGTCCGGAAAAATGAAAAGTTCGTTCTAAGTATTTTTCACCATCACCATTGGAAATTAAATCACCATTGCTGCGCACAAATGGCATGAGTGCGTTGAATGAAGCGCCAAATCCTATGTAATATCTTGTGCCAAGAGCACCGGTATTTTGCACTGGTTTGAATAAGCATTTGGGATGTGTGCGCAAATCAATCGAAACTTCGAATTGATGAAACCCGGCCTTGAATGGTATATTGTTGTTTTCAGCTGATGATCCGAATTGATGATAACCAAGTTTGCTGTTCAGATGAAGCGCCCTGCTGGTGAGTGATTCGGACCTCGATGAGATGAGGGGAAAATTCCAACAAAACATTGCCCCCACGCCGTGTGTCACAGGCTCAAGTTTGTTGTTGTTCCATGGCCTTGAAGTATTGTAAGTCTGAATGATCTCGTCCCAGTTGTTTGCTCTGAGGTATCTGTAGCTCATCTGAATGGCCGGTTGCGCATGAATCCATTCAAAGACAAGCATGATCGGAAGAATCAACAGACGTCTCTTGTTCATGGTGCAAGGATTTCGCTCACCGTTTTAAGTGCTGTTTCAATTGCGCCGTGTACGGTTGCATGATGACTTTGCGTGTGTGCTGCTTCTCCTGCGAAAAAGATTTTTCCGGAGATGCTTTCGGCGAGTATCGATCTGGCATTGCCCGTTCCTGGTTTGTCGTAAGAATATGCACCACGAATGTGCGGATGATTGCCCCAGTCTTCAATGTGATGTGCCAGATATAACGGTGAAACATCGCCGAACATGATACCGAGGTCATCCAATATGGTAGTGATCATGGTGTCACCCTGAGAAGCCAATGCATCTGCGTGAGGCCCCATGATAAACGCTGTAAGTACATGATCCGAAGCAGATCGGCCGCCTGCTGAAGTTATCCAGTATTCAGGAACAGGCCCGGCGCCGAGAATGGATCCTGTATTGCTCGCCCAAAATGCTTCAGAAAATCGAATGACCACTTTTATGCCTCGGTCCATCCCGATTTTAGAGAATGCATTGGTTTTGGTTTCGGATAGAGCAGGTAAGAATTGAATGGATTGCTGTTGAAGAACCGAAATGGGAACCGTGACAATTACTTTGTCGCATTCATAGTTGTTGCCTTCCTGATCTGTAATCTGTATTCGTTGGCCACTGTAATCAATACTGTTGACAATTGTATTCAAGTGAATTTTGCTGTAGACCTGACCGAGCATAGACTCAAGAATTTCTTCAAAACCTTTATTCCTGACGAGCATGTTGCGATCACCCGCTGTCCACTTCTGCCATTCCTTGCGCAATCCATGCATCCCGATTCTTTCGGCCGATGTGCCTCGCTCATTGCCTATAATGGCGTTCCAGAGATGTGTAACATTTTGACTGATTCCCTGACTATTTGCATAAGCAAGTGCATCAATATCTGCGCCCTCATATTCTCCGAAGGATTCTGATAGCTCAATCATGATGTTGAAGAATGTATTCTCCTCAGCTAAACTCTCGGGTTTCAGATTGCCATTGAAGAAATAGTAATCAGTGAGATCCTCGCTGATGAATGAAGCACCGGAAGAAACGACCATGTCATGCCATATACTTCTTTCACCATGAACTTCTTCTGCACCTGCTTCTATATGAAAATCTGCAAAATCACGAAGTGTTTTTATCCGCCCGCCCGCACGATCAGAAGCTTCCAGTATTTGAACATCAACTCCCTGAAGCTGCAGCAGATGTGCAGCATATAGACCGGAAATTCCGGCACCTACGATGATTACTTTGCCCGGATTTTTTATGTCATTAAAAAGCAGAGGCTTTTTGCAGGAGGAAATCCACGCAGGTAATGTAAGGGCAGCTGCGGCGCTGTATGCACTTTGTCGAATGAACCTTCTACGATTCATAATTAGGCAATAAGATTGTTACGAATACCGTCATCTTATGTTCTTGATGAATTCTCCACTGGTTTTAAATAATTAACATGAAGCGATATTTCAGATTGCAAAGCATGGCTGATTTGGGTCATGAAGGTAATTACAATTTCCCTATTCAATAAATACCTTCGCATTGAAGACTTGGAGCGGTTCAGGGTTTTTCGTTTTTTCTTAAGTGCTTGAACTTCTCTTTGAATGACCAGCCTATGGTTTTTGCCCGAAAAATGGCGGTTTCAGCTTTTTCACCGGCAAAAAGTTCCATCACAGTCGTCTCAAATATTGTGAGCCATGTGTCGAAATGTTTGTCCTCAAGAGCCATGTGAACATGCTTGTCGAATACGTTCGTTGTGTATCCGGCTTCATCGAGCAGGACAAAACTCCAGAAGTGAATCATCCTGGTTTTGTGATGTGCGAAATCCAGTTCTGCAAAGAATGGGCTGAGATCACCTTGTTTCATCACCTTTTCGTAGAAGGTATCTACGAGTAGAACGATGTCTTCTTTCGATTGAATATCAGCTATGGATTCATCAAAGTCCACTCACAAATTTTTTCTTTGGATACTTCGCATTGAAACGAACCTGTTTTTTCACAATCTCACCCGGAGCAAGGGTTAATTTCCAGGTCAGTTTACCTGTGGTAGCGTCGTAGTTCGCACCGCTGATTTCCTCTGTTTCAACTTCAAGCTCTCCGTTTTGTGAAATTGGAAGTTGATCTTCAATTTCAATCTGTATGGATTGTTTCTTATTGTTCTGAACCGTGATTTCGTATGCTTTGGATGTTTTTTGTTTGCCTCCGAAGAAAGTTGTTTTACAGTAATCCTTGATCATGTCTCGCTTGACATTGATTGATTTATCTCTGCCGAGTGAGAGGTTCAGTGTGTCGTTGGCCAGTGCGGGATCAATGTACCCTTTGCCAACTGAACTGCCTTTGAAATAGATATTGCTTTCACCTGGTAAAAGCGAGTATTGCGCCCAGTCAGTAATGCGTGCCAGGAGGAATGCGTCTTTGTCTAACTTGGGAATAGTGATATATGTGTACTCCGCTTTCAGTGATTCCTTCTGCATCACCACATCATATTGTTGGTTGTCGCTTGGTATGGTATAAGGAACGCTGATTTTAAATTCGGTATTTACAGTATTGTTCTGAACAGCTACATAGTTGCTGGCGAAGGAACTGTTTCCCTTCGCATCTTCCATGTCATCATAACGTTCAGCCATGGAAGGTGCATATCCAGCCTTGTCCTGCACCATAACTTGCTTTCTTATTGGTTCGTATATGTTGATGAACCAGGGGTACAATGTTGGAATCTGGCCTCCTATTGTCGGATTTCCTGTGGAAATTGTCAGATTCACTTTTTCCCAATCCGTTCCGGTGCTCTGAAAAACTTTAGAACGGTATGCGAATTCAATCGGGGAATTGATGTCTTCAGCACGTAAATCATATACGGGATACCAGCCAGCGGATTGGGTGAAATAAGATACCTTCAAAGATGTTGTTACTGCTTTGGAGGCGATTACTGTAATCATAATTTCGCTTGGATTACTGCCTTTTCTCGCGTTCATGTCATTCAAAGCGCTCTGCAATCTGTTGATCTCAATATTGTTTTTGCGCTCTTGCTCACCGAGCTCAATCCACTTATACGAAATCTCGGTGAAACGGGAGCGAAAGAAATCGGCCATTTCCTTAAGGTCTTCTGGAAGGACAAGCGTATTCTCACCTTTCATAGTGCGATTATACTCGAGCATAGTTTTTTCCTGAATAATGGCATCTTTCAGTCCTGTAAGTTCTTTCTGCTTAAAGAGTGCATCCTCAAGACTGTCCTGAATAACTTTCACTTTGGGATTGGTATTTCCATCAAGCAGGTAATTGACCTGATGCCTCACTGATAATATCACATAATTGGCATTCCCCTCAATTTGTATGGAGTTCGGATCCAGATGTAATGTTAGATCTGACAAACGCAGCATGTTTTCGCCTTCCTTGAGCTGAACATTAGCGTTATGGGTGACCTGAGCTCCCGATTGAAATACAGTTACATCGGAAATCCTGGAATCTACGTTTTTAGTTGATGACTGCGCAATACCCACCGTGAAGATGGATGCGAAAAATATCAGGCAGAATAATCTTTTCATGGAAAATTTGAATTTCGTTGTAAAATTAGAACCGGAACGGCTATATGAACAATTTGTTGGGTATTTTACAAACATGTTGCCACAACGTTCATTTCCCGCACAGACATGGGTCATATTCACTTTTACAAAAAAGATTCATGGGCATAGGGGTAAAATGATTTTAGAACAGAGTTCAGAAATTTTACAATATTGTTTCGGCAGGTGCATTTAACCCAATTTATGCAGTCGGAATCTATTACATCGCTGAAAGCCTTCAATGACGAGCACTTCCTCGCTTTTTATTTTCACCGTATCGGTGATACGCTTTCAAATAAAAATCTTGTGGGAGCGCTCGTCCTTTTTGTCTTTCAGCGCTTCA
>JBEIHH010000136.1:0-5813 GCA_040381475.1 Crocinitomicaceae bacterium
TCATGTCCCGCTTGTGCGAGAGGTTGCACTTCGCTAAGCCAGCGCCATGGGGAAAAAGTGATCGCAGATCATTTGCCTTAGGTAGAAGTGACTTGTGCTGATTTTTAAACAGCTTGGAACGATAGCCTGAAGGCGGAAGCAAAATTTAAGTATTCGTATATGGAAAGTGCGAAAAAGGCCGCGATTGCATCGATTTACAACGGCCCTGAAGCTTTTTAAGAAGGAGTTTTTTTGTCTTTCATAATGCCTCCTTCGCACAGCTAACGCTTCTCTATGCGCTCGCCATGGGGTTGGCAGAAAGGATACGGGCATTTTCCTCATGGGGTGTTTAGCGAAACGCAACAGCCATAGGGTAAGGGTTAGAATCCGGCTCCAGAAAAGTTTTTGCTGCAATGATCTATGCATGGGTCGCGAAGCGACCCATGCCCCCCCCCAACAACGCGACATTGTCATTCCACACGCAGCGCAGCGGAGTGAGGAATCCCTCGGGCTTCGAAGAGCTGCGCTTGCATGTTGTATTTGTTGGCTTAAAGCCAACGACGGGTGAAGGCACTCATGTCCCGCTTGTGCGAGAGGTTGCACTTCGCTAAGCCAGCGCCATGGGGAAAAAGTGATCGCAGATCATTTGCCTTCGGTAGAAGTGACTTTGGCTGATTTGAAAACAGCTTGGAACGATAGCCTGAAGGCGGAAGAAAAATTTAAATCAATTTTACTTAATTGTATTTAAAAGCATATAAAATTGACATTATTCATGTTTTTATACGCAAATGCATATACCTTAATGTTATCTCGTACTTTTGTATGCAAATGCATATAAAATGAATCGATTATCCGAATTTGTAAAAAACAAACGCAAACAATTGGGCTTAACCCAGGAAGAGTTTGCTGAGAAAGCCGGAGTTGCTCTTACGGTAATCAGAAAAATAGAACAAGGCAAAGATAATCTTAGCTTATCAAAAGTAAATCAGGTTTTGAGCATGTTTGGCCATGTATTAGTTCCAACAAACGAGAAAGATGCGACAAGGATTGGTTAAATACAACAATGAACTAGCCGGTATTTTAACCGAGGATGACAATGGAGAATATCTAAAAGTGGAGTACAAGTCAATCATTCATCAGAGACTTAACCGACTGCAATAATCCGGGAGAATGACCGATTCGAATTTCATTCCTTCTCCCACACCACGCCAACAATGATCTCATTTCGCCTGCCCGCCACCTGATAAGGAGCATTGTATCCAAGAAAGCGGAAGTGATTGTCGTGTTGAATTCCGGCTTCTTCCAGCGCTTTACTGAGCTTGTCGGAGTACTTCTTGATGTCTTCGTCAGAAGCGTATCCGCCAAATCGTATGGCGGCGACATACTCGGCCTTCGATTTCATGATCTTCACGGTGGAGTCGTTGGGTTGGGGCAGGTTCTCCATGCTATAGGCTGAGGGCATCACAAAGGCCATGGTGGACGTATCGCTTTGGATGTCCATATGCACCGGGGTGGTCATGGCGATAGATTGACCTGACTCGTTGCCACCGAAAATGTATCCGGCAAGTTTGCGGAATCCGGGTGATGCGAGGTCCTTATAGGTATTGGACGTTGATTGAATCATCGCCATGGTCGACTCAGGGTAATAACGGATTTCATATTCCTTTTCCGTTTTGATTACCTGATAGGTTTGTGTTTCAGTGGTATCAGCCATAGCAAGATAGATTTGAAAAGCAGAGAAGAGTACGAGCATAACAATGAGGATGATGATGAGGGTTTTCATTGATCGAATTTAGTGAATTCCTTGAGCATTTCCTATGCTATTGGTCATGTGTGCATTGAACATGTATGCTCAATGTCGCGGGTTTTGCGAAGCGCTACCTCGCGATTGTGCGGGAGGTTACGCTTCGCTAAGCTATGGAAGAAGCCAAAGACATAGGCAGTCCCGATTTTTCGTGAGGTTACGCTTCGCTGAGTCGGGGCTATGGGGGGAGTGTTAAATACATCCTGTTTTGCCAAGAAGCAAACCATTAACATTGTTCATTCAATTCGCTTGCGAGACAGGAATTTGAACATGGCGTTGAATTGCTTCAATTCTTCCTGTTTCAACTTGTTCAAATATGGCTGATTCACTTTCAAAGCTTGTTCCTGTGCAATAAGTTCAATGGCGGAATGTAAATCGTGCCATTTACCCATCTTCGCTTGTAGCCTGTCTATGCTTAGATGATCTATATCCAATGATCTTTGCATTCTTTCAGGCAGGAGATTGAATAAGTACATTATTTTCTTCATCCGAATGCGGTATCTGTGCAATCTCGTTCTGCTCATGATCTTGATCTCCTGATTTGCCTTGGCTCTTTCATTGAGCAAGAATTTTCTAATGTCTTTTTTGTCGGGTAATCGTTCCGGAAAATGCACATTTGTCCTGAATTTTTTCAACGTCTTGATGTATCTAGGGTACTTTTTGATAAATTGATGTATTAAAACTTGCTCATTCTTTTTTAGTTTAAATATCAGTCCTTTTGGCGGAGTCGATTTGGTTCTCAGCAACTCTATGCTCACCTGTATTTGGCGAATTTCTCCCGCATCATGAAACAGGGTTTTGAGGTTGGATGCGTTGTATTTTTCCTTATATACTTTGTCCGCAAAAGAATAAACGGCCTTAATTTTCTTGATGTCCACTCTTAATCTGTGAAGAAACTCAGGCTTATTTTCATTTGCAAAGTCGGAAAGCCCTTGATCAATAGCATCAAGGCGTTTCAAGATATAGGATTTCAAGATCGGATTCTTCATTTACCGGATCACTGGAGGCTATTGTTTAGGTATTTTGGAGTGAGGCTGAAAGCACCCCATAAACCTTAGTGTTCGAAATTATACTTTATGAATTGTTCACGTCATTCATGTCCGGCAGATTTTCACAACTTGGTCATTGGATGTCTTTCTTTCTTTCCTGTTTGGGCAATAATTTCCAACACATATTGACCGGATGCAATTTTTTCAAGAGGAATGTTCGCTGTTGAGGTATTCACCTGAAAACTGCTGATGAGTGTGCCGGTAATACTATACAAGTTGACACTGCTGATGATTTCTTTTGATATGATGCGCACGAAATCGAGGGCAGGTGATGGATAAATCAAGAACGATGAAGGTACATGCTCATCAACAGATATTGGACTAAAGTAGGCTGTGTAGGATCCTGTGCATCCCGCCGGATTTGTCACATTCACGGTATAGTCTCCTTCGGTTGTAATGTTGATCGATGACCCTGTTTCTCCTTCCACAAGCACGTCATTCAAGAACCATGAATAGGTATAGCCAGGCTGATCTGAAGTGGATAAAGTATAGAAGCCGTCAAAGTCAATTGTTGTATTCGCAATGGTAGATGGTATCGTTATGGTGTAGGCGACAACAGAATTGCACAAAAGAGTCTGAACTTCCAATAAGACATCAAAGTTGGATTGACCGTTTGCCGGAATAGTCAATGTGGGCTCAGTGGAAACTACAATGCCATTCACATTCCATGAGTAACCCGTTGCGTTTGAAATTTCGGGATCTAAAAACACTTCCGTTGTTCCGCACTCGAGCATGATTTCGCCTCCTTGTATGATTTCGCCGCACTCGTAAATGGTATTTAAAGTTGTATTTGTGATGATGGCCGGATTCAAATCAAAATATATTTCACCGGTGTTTTCAATCACTGTTCCGGGAGCTAAGTTTAGAAGAGGCATGACTCTGTATGTAACAAATCCCTGACTACCGACCGGATCGGTAAGGCTGTCCGGTAGCATGATGCCGGGGAACAAGAATCGCATGTTTCTATTCTCATCTATCTCTGCGGTCATGTCATGAGACCAAGCAATAATTTCTATCGTCGACAGATCAAGGTATTCGCTCAACTGATCTTCAATGAAAACATCTTGAGCCGGCGCGTTTCCGGTATTCTGGAAACGCACGGTAAACGTCAGTTCTGTTCCATTTTCAATATAGCCTTCCGAAGTGAGGCCTGCGGGACTCACCTGTTTATCGTTTGGATCATACGCACAGCTTTGAATTTCCGTCCAGGTTTCATTGTCGCAGGAAATGGATTGAAAGGATTCATCAACAAGACAAGCGGTGAGAGAAGTGATCAATGTGTTTCCAATTGTTTCTACTCCGGGATATTGCACGTAAACATCAAGATACACAGATACTCCGTATGGTTGCCCTGGCAAGAGCCATTGAACTTCGTTTCCGATAATCGAATACTCGCTCACGTTATTGGTATAGAGATAGGTGAGGAGCGGATCGAAGGTGGCCGTGACCAAAATAGAATTGTAAGTGTCAGAGTAATTATGCAATTGGATCACATAGTGCTGCATTCCCTCGCACACAGCGTTGCTGCCGGTTATCGTCGCGTCTACTGCACCGGAAGGATTGATGGGCCTCAGGCCGAAATTAAGATCGTCCGCAATTGGAGCAACATCACTTATTGCTGCACTGTAAGATGTTGAAGTTGTAGGATACCAAATGTCAGCGTCGTAATTGACCGTCACGTCAAAAGAACCGGGCATGACAGGGAAATAGTAAACATCATTTACAAATTGAATATTCCCATCCGGCGCAAGTGTTACCATAGTTTGATCGACACCTGTTTCACCGGCTGACCATTCACCATCATCATTTTCATCCACAAAAACATGACCTGTGATAGCATAAGAGTCGAAACCTGAATTTTTCATCCACACAGAGCCTCGGTACGCATCCTGGTAGTACATCCCCCAAACAAGATCCACCAGTCCGTCTGCATCGACATCCATTGCTCCGGGAGCTACGAGCGTCATGCCATTGGCAACAACGGCATGATACAGTTCTGCAAACTGAAAATTGCCGTTGTTCCTGTAGATGTAAATATTGAATTCAGGATTCGACGCGCTCACAGGATTTGGAGAGAATAATATAATTTCCGGCAGCCCATCGGCATTTAAGTCAAGCAATGAACTTATGTAAAATTCATCGGCATTGAGCCCCGTGAGATAGTGATACACATTGTTTCCATAACCATCTGATTCAATGATGAGATTTCCACCGAAAGAGTCTCCAATGCCATCACCATTGATGTCTACGTTCCCCTGACCGGGAGTTAGTCCATTGTTCAGGAACGGTGTCGAAGTGAAATTTCCAAAGCCATCGTTGTTAAGATACATCATATTGTCTTCAAAAAAAATCATATCCATATCCCCATCCATATCATAATCTACTGTGGAAGGCATTGATGCTATAGGCCCGGATAGAGGAAAATCAGTGATGACATCTACTGTGAAATCAGGGCCAATGGTGATAATGGCCAGGTTGTATGGAGTATCCAAACTTCTGAAGACGACATCCTTGTTCCCATCGCCATTCATGTCGAAGGAATTATCTACCTCGATGACATCCCAAAAGTTTCCATTGAAATCGGATGAAATATCTATTGGAGCCAATTCAATGATACCATTATTGTCACACTGCACGATCTGAATAGTTGCATAATTGATGAAGGCAACATCTTTAAAACCGTCTTGATTAAAATCCTCTGTTTGGGTCATCCAAAGACCATCGGAAGAAACATTATTAAAACTCAAAGGTGTCTCATCGGCGAATACACCGTTGTTATCGAATTGGATGATACCACCGGGTAAAATGACGAGTTCGGATGTTTCATCTGAATTGAAGTTGTTTGAAATGGTGGCCAGACCGTATGGTGCTATCATGGCCAGCGGATCGCCGAAGAGTCCGGTGCCATCGTTGATAAATATCCATGAGACATTCGAAATATCCAGATCAGCATCTCCGTCAATGTCGACAACATTAAAAAA
>JBEIHH010000137.1:0-5656 GCA_040381475.1 Crocinitomicaceae bacterium
CAAAGGATATTCATCCTCTCGTGGTGAATCGATTTTGTTATAACGTCCTAAGAATCGTTGCTCAGCCATAAATCGGTGTGAAAAATCAAACCGACCTTCCCTGTGAGACAGCTGAACCATCTCAAAAATTCGGTGTTCGGTGAAGTCTCGACCTAAGCTGTTCAAGGGTATTTCTCCGTAGTTGAATGTTTCAATCCAGGCATACCCCAATCTGAACATCACGCGCGGATTGGGGGCAAAATTGACACCGGCGCGCAGCAAACTCTGTTGCCAGTTGATGACATAATCATCCCTCCGCCACTGGTATTCAAAATGAAGTCCTGTTTTCGGTGCAATGCTAAACGTTGTAAACAAATTGTACCACCCTATATCCCCGCTTGTCATGCGTCTGCTGTATTGAGCATCCGCCTCACACATGCTTATGATGAGCGCGACGAAGCAAACTGCATGAGTGAAATGTTTCAATTTCATTTTACAGTTCCAATAATATTTATCATGGAATGCCAATAACATGGTCTAACTCGCTAAGTCTCAAAAAGTGCAAATGTATTCGTTTGGTTTGTCAGGCTTTCATTCATGGAAAAGTCCTACTTTCGTTTGATCAGAAATAATGAATATGAGTTTTCAGATTACATCCAAAGAAACTTACGATATTGCCTATAAAAAGAGTATAGAAGAACCTGAAAAATTCTGGGATGAGATTGCTTCCAATTACAATTGGAGGCGGAAGTGGGATAAAACGCTGGAATGGAATTTTGCTGAGCCAAATGTCAAGTGGTTCGTTGGAGGAAGACTCAATATCACTGAGAACTGTCTCGATAGACACCTTGTAGAAAGGAGTCATCAGGTTGCTCTTATTTGGGAGCCGAATGATCCGGGAGAGCCATCATTGCGTTTCACGTATAAGGAGTTGCACGCACATGTATGTCGCATGTCCAATATTCTGAAGCACCTGGGTGTAAAAAAAGGAGACAGGGTGTGCATCTATTTACCGATGATCCCGGAGTTGGCATTTGCAGTACTTGCTTGTGCGCGTATCGGTGCCATTCATTCTGTGGTATTCGCGGGTTTCAGTGCCAACAGCGTGGCCGACCGCATCAATGACAGTCAATGTAGCATGGTTATTACTTCTGACGGAATGAACCGCGGACCAAAACAGATTCCGGTAAAATCCATTGTCGACGAAGCGCTCGAATCTTGCTCTTCGGTAAAAAACGTGCTTGTTGTGAATCGACTCAATTGGCCGGTCAACATGATTGAAGGAAGAGACGTATGGTACCATGATGAATTGTTGCGCGCATCAGTCGATTGTGTGGCAACTGAAATGGATAGTGAAGACGAATTATTTATACTATATACAAGTGGAAGCACAGGTAAACCAAAAGGCGTAGTGCACGCGTGTGGCGGCTACATGGTTTATGCGGGATATTCCTTTGCCAACGTTTTCCAGTACAAGGAAAAGGATATTTTTTGGTGCACTGCCGATGTTGGTTGGGTCACAGGTCACACCTACATCCTTTACGGGCCGCTGCTCAGAGGTGCTACCACGATGATGTTCGAGGGCGTGCCGACTTTCCCCGATCCGGGAAGATTCTGGCAGGTAGTGGACAAACACAACGTCAATATTTTCTACACGGCACCTACTGCGATCAGGTCTCTGATGGCTTGTGGAGTTGATCATGTGCTGGCTTATAACCTTCATAGTTTAAAAACCCTTGGCACTGTTGGAGAACCAATCAATGAAGAAGCCTGGCACTGGTACCATACCCATGTGGGCAAAGGGCGATGTCCGATAGTTGATACGTGGTGGCAAACGGAAACAGGAGGGGTCATGATAAGTGCCCTTGCCGGAATTTCTGATTTGAAACCTGCACACGCAGGATTACCCTTGCCCGGCATCCAACCGATTTTGGTCGATGCTGAAGGAAAAGAAATTGAAGGCAATGGAGTTGAAGGATATCTCTGCATAAAATTTCCGTGGCCGTCGATTATCAGGACTACTTATGGTGACCACGAGCGTTGCCGCGTCAATTATTTTTCTACATATAAGAACTTGTATTTCACGGGAGATGGAGCCCGCCGGGAAGAGAATGGTATGTACCGCATCATCGGCCGGGTGGATGATGTTATCAATGTGAGCGGACATCGTTTTGGAACGGCGGAAATAGAAAATGCCATCAACCAGAATAAAAAGGTGATCGAAAGCGCCGTGGTGGGTTATCCGCATGATATCAAAGGACAGGGTATTTACGCTTATGTTATACTTGCTTCAGGGAATGAATCCACTGAACAAATGCGCGATGAGATCATTGAAACGGTTGTAGAACAGATTGGCCGAATTGCAAAGCCTGATAAAATTCAGTTCGTAAGTGGATTGCCTAAAACACGTTCAGGAAAAATCATGCGAAGAATTTTGAGAAAAGTAGCAGAAGGTGAATTGTCGTCGCTTGGAGATACAACTACTTTGCTTGATCCGCTGGTGGTTGACGAGATTGCAGGAGGCAGGTTATAGAGTCTTGTTTGTCCGATGAATGCAATAAGTGAAAGCTTACGTGTTTTGAGCAAGCAGATAGGTCAATGACTTTTCATTGAAAATCTCGGACTTTTCGAGACTAACCAAATGCCCACAGCTATCAATCATTTCAACAGTCACTTCGCCGTATTGTTTTGCGTAATCTAATGCAGGGTGCATGAATAAATGATCCTGCGTACCAATCAGAAAATATACCGGCGTATTGGGAGCGTGACTGAAGAGCAGATTCAATGTATCATCAAGACTTTTACCGTACATGGCAGTCCACTTTTTATACTCTGCATCAGTGATGAGTTTCGATTCACGGACAAATATTTCTCTTGATTTCTTGTGGTTCTTTCGCGGAAGTGTGAGTCTTGCAGTTACAGCATAGAAATTCTGAAAGCCTATAACGCGGGCGAGGGCGAGTCCCGTTCTCGCCAATATTCTTAGCTTGGTATTCAGCGCAACGATGGGCCCTGCGAAAACCATACCTGCTACCTGACGTGGCCGGTTGCGTTTCATTTGCATGGCAATGATGCTTCCGAGAGATACAGCTGCGATGTGTATTTTTTTGACTTCCACAATATCCACGACTTGCCAAATTTTGTTGGCTATCCATTCGAAATTGTAAAACGGTTGTTGTAGCGTTGCCTCTTTCGATTGCGAATGACCGGGCAAATCAATCAGGAGTAAATTGAATTTTTCTTTAAAAGTATCTATTTGTTTCCGCCAGGTGCGTGTGCTTCCGCCCGCCCCGTGAATAAAAAGTATCCACTGCGCATTCGCATCAGCACAGTGGTGAATTTCGTAGTATAGGGGATTTGAATTGTCGTTTAGTTGCACGAGGCAAAGCTATGGATTGTTGCACAGAGGCTGCGGCTTAAAACATTGCGTCATGTTTCCTAACTTTGAACGCTATGACAGCCAGTTCCAAAATTCTGCTTATCTATACAGGAGGTACTATCGGCATGGTGGAAGATCCACAATCCGGTAGTCTCATACCTTTTGATTTTGATCAGCTTCAGGAAAATGTTCCGGAGTTGAAACGCTTCAATTTCCTGATCGAGGTAGTTTCATTCGACGAACCTATAGATTCTTCGGATGTCAACCTGACTCACTGGCAACGGATGGCACAGATCATCGAAGTGAATTATGAGCACTACGATGGATTTGTCATTTTACATGGTACCGATACCATGTCGTATAGTGCATCAGCATTGAGCTTTATGCTGGAGAATTTGTCGAAACCGGTCATATTCACCGGATCACAGTTACCGATTGGACAGATACGCACAGATGGCAAAGAGAATCTGATCACGGCTATAGAAATAGCAGCAGCCAGAGAAGACGGGCAGGCCGTCGTACAGGAAGTCTGCATTTATTTCCAGTCACAATTGTTTCGCGGCAACCGCACACACAAGTACAATACAGAAAACTTCGATGCTTTTGAAAGTGCAAATCTTGATGCGCTTGCAGAGGTGGGAATTCATATCAAGTACAACAAAGACTTATTGCTTCGTCCAAAAGGCAATTTCACTGTGAGGAAGCAATTCGATCCGGCAGTAATCGTCCTGCGAATTTTTCCCGGAATCACATCATCTGCGGTCAATGGTATTTTGAGTATCTCTGATATTAAAGCCGTGGTCATCGAGACCTTTGGATCTGGCAATGGCCCCACGGAGTATTGGTTTATTCAGAGCATCAAGCAAGCCATTGACAGTGGAATCATAGTGTTGAATGTTTCTCAATGCAATAAAGGCTTTGTGGAGCAGGGGAGATATGAAACGAGCAGTGCTTTCCAGCGCATTGGTGTGATCTCAGGAGCGGATATGACTACTGAGGCAGCATTGATGAAATTGATGTATTTGTTCGGGCAAAAACTCAGTCAGAATGAAATAATTGAATGGCTCAAAGTTTCATTGAGAGGTGAAGCAAGTTTATAGATACCGTCGGACAACTTCTTTTTCACATATCTGCCACCGGCTTCATCAGATCGTCGTCTTGATCTTTTGGAGTAATTAGCAGAACAGGAATTTGGGCCTTGTTGTATACAAGGTCTTCTTCATCAGTACGGGGGTTGATAGAATAGAGACTTTCGTATGAGAAATTTACAGAGCATATGAGATCTGCAGCTATCGATGCGGCAAATTCAGCTACACCACATGAAAAATCGAATTTATTCAAAGCATGCACGTGAACGGCAACACCTGAGTCTGTCAAGATACCCTTGAACTTCGAAAGTACATCCCGGTTGTTTGCGTCTTCAGCTCTGCTGTTGGATACCAACCATACCTCGCTGTTGAAGTGTTTAGCTATATCGCGAAATAATTCAGCACCTTCCAACAACTGATAACGGTATTCAACAGGAATGACAATCTTCTTAAATCCATTTTCAGGCCATGGTTTTTCCTGAACGATTAAAAATGGAGTATTGGATGCAGTAACAACATTGAGTGCAAGACTACCGGTGATTTGCTGTGTCCCCGTCATACCGTGCGTTGGCATGATTACGAGATCGCATTTTTTTTCAGCGGAAATTTTACCGATGTCTTCGAAAATATCTCCAGCCTGAACTAAGGTTCTGATTTTTCCATTGAATTCAGATGCCAGTCTTTCCTTCCAACTGATCATATTGGTTTCGGCTGACTCTTGATTTCCATCCTGAAACACAAGGTGAAGCAAAAGGATCTCTGCTCCTGTTTGGCCGGCAATCGAAGCACCGTATCGAACAGCGTTGAAACTTCGTTCTACAAAGTCACAGGGAATCAGGATGGTGTTCACTTTCATATTGCTCTAAAACAATGCAAGATATTTTATAGAGTTGATTGTGCGCTTGCTTGCGGTTAAGTGATGGTAAATATAGAAGCAAACGGCCAAGGAGAGCAATTGAACCTGGTGTTGGTTTCAGGGGCAAATGGAACTGATGTATTCAAACGAATGGGAGAGGCCACAATCGTGGAAGTCAGCATGATCCGGGTTTAAGAAAAAAAGCACCAGTGAGTAAGACTGATGACAGATCAATCAATCATCTTCTTCATGCGCAGAATTTTGATTTACCGGCTGAGACAAAATGGTTTCAGTTCTGATTTCCGGGTGTCTGATTTCTCCACCTGTTGTGCCTGTCTGTTTGGCAAAGAACAA
>JBEIHH010000138.1:0-5573 GCA_040381475.1 Crocinitomicaceae bacterium
ACAGTTGAAGGCAACGCTGTTATCGGACCGATTGAATTTGCGGGATTATCCGGGTTTTCGATGCAATATAAGGTGCTGCCTATGACGTAATACAGATTTCCATCCGGCCCCAACTGAGCTGTGGCATGAGCGTCTATTTGATTGCCAATTGGAATGAGCGTTCCGGTGGCGGCAATTGCTGCCGCATCGCCCGAGGTTAAATCGAAATGGTAGAGTGAGTAATTGCCGCCGGCATACAAATAATCGCCGTCGAATGTGAATTCGAAGTAGGCCAGAAAATCGTCCGTTATAAATGGAATATTCACGGGGTTACTGATTTCTCCCGTTGAGGCATCGAAATCATAGAGGTGAAAACCCATGAGGTTACCGGTGATATCGTCGTAGATGCCACCGCAAACAAACTTGGTTGCCGAATAATTGAGCCTTCCTCCACCGTTAAGAATTACGGGGCTTAAAACGGGAAGAGGGTTAACGCCGGCTGCCGTGATTTCAAAAGCTGCCACGGTAGGGTTATTCAAGTCGGCACCATTGGATATAAGCCAGTATCCATCTCCGGCGCTGTTGGGGCAGGCCAGGAGCACTTCGGTTTCGTTATCGTAAAGCGGAATGCTCTTCTGCCCCGGTACCACATCGCCCAATCCATTCTCCAGTGTCATATCCACCACGGAGTAGGTAATGCCATCGCTTCCTTCCTCATAATCATCAATACAAAAAACGTAATATGTGTTGCACGCACCCGGCATGGGTACAATCACTGCGGCCATGTAAGATGAAAGCAAATCGCTGCCTCCCAGCTCAGAACCGTTGGGCATGGGTTGATCCAGCGCGTTCCAAATGGTAACACCATCGGTATAGAACAGAAGAGCACCCGTGGTGGGATCAGCAATCGATGCGGTGCCCTCAATCATAGTTCCCGTGATAAGCGGCGGCAGAATGGATGGCTGAGCTGAACCCGTTGGAAATGTCGGAGGGTCTGTATTAAAGTCAATAGCTGAATTAAATCCAAAGCGCCATTGGTTGTTTTGAAGTTGACCTGCTGCATGGAAATGCAGAGTGGTGATCAGCAGGATAATAATTCGGCATAGCTTCATGAATTCATTAAACAACTGGGGCTGTTGCATGGTTCGCGGTGTGAAGTGGGATCAATGATTCTGTTTGACAAATTGTAAGAAGGCATCGTATTCTTTGCCTTGTTCACAGGGAATATCCGGTATCAACATGTTGTTTTGATCTGCTTTTTCATAGCAGGGGTTGAACCATAAACCGGTACCAACCGAAAAATGACAACCCGTATGTGGCAATACCACGTCAACGCCGTCGCCATCGCCGATTGTGGGTTCACCGGGACCAATCCCCACAATTTTCGCAATACCGTGGCACTGAAAACACGACGTTAGCATGGAGGATGTGGAGTATGTTCCTCTGTCCACCAGCAAAAATACGTTTCCGTTGAATGGGTATTTCGCGCGTTTCAGTTTTTCAGTTTTTTCTTCAGTAATGGTGAGAGAGCCATCCTTTTTGACGAAGAGTTCCCTTGCACTCGGGATGATATAGACCAGTGGGTAGAGTGGGTAAGTATACCATTTAAAAAAAATCGATCGAAAGTGCTTTTTACTTTCGGTGGTTGTTTTGCGCATCGCCTTGCCTTCGAATGAGATTTTTCCTTTGGCCACATAAGCAGCGAGTTCTCTCAGATGGTTGGAATTTCCACCTCCATTCCCCCTGATATCGATTACGAGAAACCGGCTTCCCTTCTCGCTAATTTCCCGAAAGGCAGATTTCATAAACTGACGGTAGGCTTTTCTCTTGAAGTCGTGAAATTTTGTGATTCGCAACTTCGCCGTGCTGTCGTTGGGATAATCCAGATAAAGTCCCATATCGTTGACATTGATTTTCGTTTGATGCTCGTTGTTGGCTTTGACGAAATCTCCCGTAATCTCCTGCCCTTCCGGATTCTTAAGTGTCATTCGGAATGTGGTGTTATTCCAATTGTAATAAAAGCGAACCAAGTAATCAATCATGACTCCTACATAGTATTCTCTTGTTTCTCTGAGTTCTAGACTCATACAATCGGTAAGCTCCTTAATCAGGCGTTCAGCACTCACACCATTGATGGCGGTAATTTCCATTCCGTCGGTTATGGTCTCATCGTTCGAGTGATTAGCGCTGATAAATAAACGGTTATTGCGGATGTTTACTCGAAATGGAAAGTGAGCGACCGAATCTAAATAGGGTAACCAAAAAGTCATTTGACTGTGACCAAGTCGGTATGAGGCTATGAAGGATGCGAGCTTTTTCCTTCCGTCTTCAATGGAAACCGTATCCGAGAGGGTAGAAAGAATGCTGTCTCGTTTTAGCCGAATCGTTGTGCTATCCACTCTTAAATAGGGCATGGGCGCAATGCGATCAAAGCTTTCGATGACTTTCGCCATGTCTTGAGCTATACCTATTTTAGTGTAATGATTCGCAGTACTTTGGCCAAAGAGGCAAATGTAATTGAGCCATAAAACCAGACAGCAGGCCAATGTATGTATAGATCTCATGGGAGTTATCTATATTTTTTGAGACTCTGTAATCCCTGATTGAAAACTAACTTAAGGTCAGACGGAGGAAGTTTTTATGCTTTTACCAGCAACCGATCCAGAGAGTATTTACCGGGCCCTGTGAAAAGTAACGCAACATAAGATAACAGGTAGAGCAAGGCGTGCTCTCTGTCAGCCAAGGGGTCACCGCTGTGTATAATAAAAACAATGACCAGCATGCAGATAATCAGTGCGATGATAGCAGGGCGAGTGAAGATTCCAACCAAGAGTAGGATGGAACAAAAGAGTTCGGCAAAAACGGTGAGTGTATAAGATGCCTTCATGCCCACATGAAGCGGGTCGGGCCAGTCGAGGCTTCCTTCTGAAAATTCAGTGAACTTCGACCAGCCATGTAAAATCATCAGGCCACAGCTAAGGCGCAAAATCAGAATTCCGGTGTCGATTGACCAGGGTTTGTTGGAGAAGAGTATTTGTTTCATTGCTTTTTTGATTTGATTCTTGTTGGTGATATTTCAGTAAATGTATTTTATGAAGTGTTAAAGTCGCAGGCGGTTATTTTTCTTTCGCCAACGGTTCGACATGTATGGTTATCGAATCGCAAATTAAAGGTTGGCGGCATTGATGTGACGCGCGAACAATCATAAAGTTACGTTGCAGTTGAAATGCTGAAATTAACGCCTAAAGCTTTTGCTTAGTAAGGAAAGTGCTGTGGATATTGATCGCGAGTGAACTTACTTTGTAACGTCTTTAAAAGTTCATTCCGAAGCGCAAAGACCCCAACATAAAAGGTGTCTCACCCGCCTCTTTCGTCAACGTTTCATCTTCATAAATAGGCCAGGGGTTCGATTTGTAAACGACCTGCGCTATTCCAAATTGAGGAATGATATAGAGTTTTTTACGCGCAAATTCGAACCTGTAGCCAATGTAGCCCGACATTAACCAATCGAAGCTGTTGTATGTCTTTCCGGTCGTTACGTGGTTTTCTAAAACACCCAATCCGGTGGTTTGAGAAAATTCCAGATGAAGTCCTTTCCAGAAGTATTGTCTGTATCCGCTTGCAAGACTGTAATCGGCAAAACGTCCCTCGGTTTCCCGATCGCGCGGAAAGTCAATGTTTAATCCGGCATAAACGTCGCCGCGCAAATGCCCTTTCTCCCACAATTTAATGACGAAATGCGTTCGAGTGGTTTGAACTAAGAATGGCCATAGGATATCCGTTTCAAGCGCATACTTGCTCTGCTTCTGTTCTGTTTGTGCGAATATGGATGCGCAGCTGAAATACAGTGCACCGAGAAGAGTAGTGGTCTTATTCATTTATTGCAGGTGTGAATGCCTCAAACTTCAGGCGACCTTCGGAAATTCGGATGAACAAATGTTAAGAAATTACTTTACCAGTTCTCTTCTCAACCGACTGAGGTGCTGTGGCGTTATGCCTAGAAACGATGCGGTGTATATAAGAGGTACTTGCAGTAAAACATCCGGATTTTCTTTCAGCATATTTTCATAGCGGGCTTGGGCTGATTTTGACTGCAGCATGCTTATCCTTTTTTCCATCATGATGAACAGGTTCTCAGCGATAATCCGTCTGAAAATTTGAATCTTAGGAACTTGTTCACTCAGATTTTCCAGGTCTTTTTTGGATATGACCCTGAGCACTGTTTCTTCAAGTGCCGCAGCATTCTCGTTGGTAGGAGTGTTGGTCAGGAAACTGGTGAAGGAGGAGGTAAAATGATCCGGCAGTACAAAATAACAGGTTACTTCATTCCCGTTATCGTCGGTGTAGTAGTGGCGCATTTTGCCCGATACAACATAGGCAACCTGATCGCATACTTTTCCTTCTTTTATCCAAAGCTCTCCTTTGGAAATCGACTGTGTAGCAAAGGCATTTTCAATGATCACTTTTTCGTCGTCGGTTAGATCGACTAGTTGACTCATGTTTTCTGTTAAAGCGGTCATTGTACTCAAATTTACCCAAGGCCTAAGTTCCTCAGTGAGCAAAAATAACAGCATTATCTGCGCAATAGACATTCGATGTGAACAATAGGCAGAGCAGGTCTTATGAACTGCCATTGACGCTAGAATGTCGAATGTTGCTCATAACAATCGCTGAATTTTCACTTCCGTCTTTCTATTCAGCACTTTTTCTTTACTTCAAATTGTGCTCCCAAAACACGCCAGCATTATTGGTCTTGTAGGTGACCCATGTTGTATTGCCCTTGTCTCTTTTTTCTTCCTCTTTGTGCGGATCTTGTGCGAAATAGTCCAGTGGAAGAAGTCGGATATACGTGTATGTTTTTCCTGCAGCGGCAGATTCCATGTTGTATTCACTCGATACAGGGCACTCCAGCATGTAGAGGTTTTTGGCCATGTAACTTTCGAGATACTCCTCTTTGGTCTGCTCACTCTGATTGTTCCAGTTTGCGTCGGGGTTTAGAATCAACGGCTGGCCGGTGACAAGGCGCTCCCGAACTTCCTCGATGCTCAATAGTTCTCCTTTCTCATTCATGACATAGGCTTCAAACGTTGGGTCAATCCACAACCATTTGTTGAGCGACTCCGAATAAACGGAGTTAATGACGTGACAATCCTGATCAATTTTCAGGCTGTCTTTCGGCAAGCATGTCACGATTCTGGATTTAATGCCCAGTGCTAAGTAGCACTCATTCAACACCAGCGAGAGACCTCGGCAGTTTAATCCTCTGTTTTCTTTCTTGCAGACCTCCAACATACTCATGGCATTTTTAACCTCGGGATTTCCATGCATTCCATCATGCGGCACTAAATCGTGCACCCAGTGCAGCAGATTCAGTATTTTCAATACGTCTGAACCTTGCCCGGCAATGCTGTCCAGTTTGAATCCTTCGCGCAGTGCGGTTAAGTTGGGATGGTCGCTTTGCTGATAGCTAAACGTCGGTATCGGTCGGCTGTCGGCCGGGTTGTATTGATGTGCTCTTTTGAGAATGTCTAAATAGTCGCCCGTGGATTTCAACTTTCGGTTGAGTTCCAGAAATTCTTTTTCGTTTCGTATGC
>JBEIHH010000139.1:0-5467 GCA_040381475.1 Crocinitomicaceae bacterium
CGCCGTTAGCGCCTGCGCTCAATCCGTTTGATCCGGAGCAGATTGATCTGCGGGCCATTTTTAAGACCCCATAAATCGCGGATCAACCATTCCACATTCGACCGTTCGCAAGTTTAACCCGGAAGGAAATTCACAGTTTGGCCCGATTTTACATTAGAACCTTGGTAAAATCCGCTCTTGCAGCTCATGAAAACAATACTTACAGCCCTGCTGTTGACCATTGCCTCTTTGCCCTTTCGGGCTCAGGCTCCCATCGCGCTTTACGACAACACCCGCGTCTACCGCGAAGCCCTGGAGTTGTTTGATCACGAAAAATTTGTTCCCGCCAAGGAAAAATTCGAAGAATACATAAGGCTGGAAAAAGACCCGCAACATGCCTTGCGTGTCAATTCTGAGTACTATTCGGGTATCTGTGCACTTTATCTCTTGCACAAAGATGCCGAATACCAACTCGAAAAATTTGTGATGGAACACCCCGACTCACCCTGGAAACAAAGAGCTTATTTCGAACTGGCAACTTTCAACTACCAAAAAAAATCCTATGAAAAGGCACTTGAGTGGTTTGAATACGTGGATGAGAAAGACCTGAGTGCTGACGAGCGCATCGAATTCCGATACAAGAGGGGTCATTCAAGCTTTGAGCGAGGTGACGTCACCTCCGCCCGACAGGATTTCTTCGAAGCCAAACAATCTGAAAGCGAATACCGCAAGGCAGCGCTTTACTACTACAGCCACATTGCCTACGAACAGAACGACTACCAAACTGCACTGGAAGGATTCAAAGAACTGGAAAGTGATCCGCCATTTCAGCCATTGATGCCTTATTACATCACGCAGATATATTACAAACAGAAAAAATACGACGAGGTTTTGGCCTATGGCCCATTGGCGCTTCAACACGCCGAAGCCAACCAAACCAAACGAGTGCCTGAAATTGCTCGCATCATTGGCGATGCATATTGTATCAAAGAAAAATATGCCGACGCCATTCCTTTCCTCGAACAGTATCATCAGGCGACAAATAAATCTGAGATAACGCAGGAAGACCGCTATCAACTCGGCTATGCATATCACCGCACCTCACAGTGGCAAAAAGCGGTGGAACATTATGCAGAATGTGATAAGGAAAACAACGAACTAAAACAACGCGCATCATACAACATCGGTGAATGCTATCTGAAGCTCGATCAGAAAGAATACGCACGCAATGCATTTGCTGCAGCTTCCGAAATGACGTTCAACACCGAAATTCAGGAAGACGCGATGTTCAATTATTCCAAACTCGCTTTTGAATTGTCGTACAATCCTTTTCATGAAGCCATCACCGCATTTGAAGAATATCTCGAGAAATATCCTAACAGCAAAAGGCGTGATGAAGCTTATGAATTCCTGCTCAATGTCTACATGAAAACCAGGAGCTATGAAAAGGCACTGGCGTCATTAGATAAAATTCAAAACAAAGACAACCGCGTAAAAGAGGCGTATCAGGTAGTGGCCTATAACCGCGGTGTTGAATTATTCCAGGCGGAAGACTATGCCAACGCAGAGAAGAATTTTGACAAAGTATTTACATATCCGGTAAATCCGACACTCAATGCAGACGCTCGCTTCTGGAAGGCCGAAATCAGTTTCAGACAGGAAGACTTTAACAAGGCCATTCAACGATACAACGCATTCATCAATGAGCCCGGTGCCTACAACAGCGATTTCTATGGTTTGGGACATTACAGCCAAGGGTACGCCTGGTTCAAAATGGCCAACGATGAAGATAACTATGAAACAGCCATGACATGGTACACCAACGCGAATACATCCTTCAGAAAATACGTTGATGGAACTCACGGCAAAGACACCAAAAAAGTCAATGACTCTTATACCCGCATCGGAGATTGTTTTTACGTAACCAAAAACTACACACAGGCAGTTCTTTATTATGACAAAGCCATACAGGGCGAACCGGTGGTAAAAGAATACGCCATGTTTCAGAAGGCTATGTGTTATGGTTATGACGGACAGAACGACAAAAAAGCGTGGGTACTAAAAAGTCTGATCACTGAAAGCCCAGATTCCAAATTCGAAGTCGACGCCAAATACGAATTGGCCAAAACTTATTTGAATCAAAACAGGCTGACCGATGCCAAGATCTATTACGCAGACATTCTTAAAAATCACCAGGCATCTCAATACTCCAAATTTTCTTTGCGCGATATGTGTCTGATCCATGTCAAGGAAGGAAACGATGCCAAGGTGAGAGAGGCATGGGTTGAAATCAAAACGAAATATAAAAATGATCCTGTAGTTTGTGACGCATACACCATATGCAAATCAGTACTCATCGATGACCCTGAATTCCAGAATGACGCGGTGACCATTTGCGGTGCCACAAAAGATCAGGTAGAAGAAGAAGTGTATGCCAAAGCTGTAGGTTATGCTCAGGAAGGAGATTGCGCTACGGCCATCACTAAGCTCAGCGATTATTTAGTGCGGTTTCAGCCCGCCTATTACGGACTGGACGCCAACTATTATCTGGCCAACTGTTATTACGAAAAACAAAACTTCGACAAATCGCTCGAGAGTTGCAATTACGTAATTGCTCAAGGTTCATCTAACTATCTGGAAGAATGCCTTGTGATGGCCGCAACCATAGCTTACAACAAGAAAGACTACTCGCAGGCGCTCACGCACTATCGCGATCTCGAACAGGTAGCAGTGCTCAAGAACAATGTTCTTGAAGCACAAATCGGTTTGATGCGATGCAATTATTTCATTTCAGAATTTGCTGATGCGAAAATGTATGCAGATCTTGTTATTACGAACGCTTCAACACCGGATGAAATTCGCACTACGGCATATCTGTGGCGTGGTAGAATTCAAAAAGACAATGGTCAGTGGGACGCAGCTATTGCCGATTTCAAAGAAGTCATGAAGAAAGGTGGTAACGCTGCAGCAGAAGCCAAATATGGCATTTGTTTCTGCGTGTATTCAAAGAACGAATTCAAAAAAGCAGAGACAGAAATTTTCCAGTTGATAGAAAAGTACTCTGCCTTCACTGAATGGAAATACAGAGCATTCCTTCTTCTCGCTGATACCTACATTGGCATGAAAGACTACTTCCAGGCCCGAGCAACGATCGATGCGATTCTCGCCAATGTCACAGAAACTTGGGTTGTAGATGAAGCCAATCAGAAGAAAGCCCAACTAGACGCGTTGGAAAATCCTGCCGGAAACAATGGCGGTAACAATGACATAGAAATTGACCTTGCTCCGGATAACAACTAATTGACGCCAAAAGATGAACAACACATTCAAGCATATAACGACCGCTATCATACTGATGATCGCTACGGTGAATTTGATGGCTCAAACCGATACTACGCTTAACTACAACTTTGAGGTATCAGGCAACAGAAGGCTTTTCCTTCGCGATGCCAATAAAATCAGTATCTGGCCTCAGACAAAAGACAGTGTGGTGCAAATGACCAAAATTCAATACACCACATTGCCAACGCCAAAAGCCATTACCATTGAGCCGCTGCCAATACAAGCAGCGAAAGTCAATGTGGATGAAAAGCTCGGATATTTATACCGTGGCTACATCAAAGCCGGTTATGGCACATACAACACCATTCCGGTAGATTTTTATTACACCGATGGAAGATCCAAAAAAGGAACTTATGGCATACACTATCAGTTGCTGAGAGGCGATGGAGTGCCACTCAATGACGCAGACAGTATACCGGACCGCTATAGTGACAACCGCATAGAAACATGGGGTAAATGGTTCTTCAAAAAGACTCAGCTCATTGGTAAAATGAATTGGGAAAGAAATGTGACGCATTGGTACGGAGTCGATATGCTTCGACTGGATGCTGGGCCTGTTTTTGACAGTCTCAAATTCGATCAGCGCATGAGTACCATCGGTGGTGGTCTGCAATTCCTCACCTACCAGCGAGATACCGGTGATTTCAATTTCAACGCAGAGATGTCACTGCGAAATAGCACAGACATTTACAAAAACAACGAAACCAACTTCGACATTTTGATTCATGGTCGCACCCTTGAAGATAATAATCTCTATGCAATGGATGTTGGAGTGAACTACAACAAATTCAAATTCGAAGGTCCAAAACTCGACGGAAGCAATCTGGATCTAGATCATCCGGGTTTTGATCCGGATGACAATATCTTCAGGGACAGATCTTGGGACAACGCTGTGATTAAATTCATTCCTTCCGCCAGCACGACGTGGGGTGATCTGAGGGCCAAAGTTGGAGCCGGTATCTATATTGAAGCGCGGGGTGATCAGCAAGGACATTTTTATCCGTTGGCAGAAGTAAGCTACAATATCCTTCACGGACTCATTGTGCCTTATGCAGGACTTCGCGGTAGCACAGAGCCTACGACATATCTCTCTCTCTATCGTCAAAATCCATTTATTCAATCATTCCCCAAACTCAAAAATTTGAACAACAAGCTCGATGCGTATGCAGGAGTAAGTGGTGCTATTTCGCATGCTGTATCATACAGTGTCGGCTTCAACTACAGAGAATTCGCCAACTTCGCCTATTTCATCAACGACACGATCAATTTCGCCGAAGAAGGATATTACACGTGGGGCAACGTCTTCACGGTTCTTTATGACAATCTCACATCATACAACTTTCATGGTGAATTGGCCATTTATTCCGGAGAGAAATGGAAAGCCAATATCCGCGGTGATTATTTCAAATATGAGACCGGCAGAGAAGAAAGAGCATGGCATCAGCCTGCCCTCAAACTATTGGCCAATGGCCAGTACAACATGAAGAACAAATTCATCATTGGCACTGACATTTTCTACATAGGATCGCGATGGGCTAAATCAACAGTGCCAATAGAAGGCATAACATTTACAGGTGAGCCTATTGCTAACGAAAAAAAGCTAAAAGGCTTCCTCGATGCCAATTTCAAGGTTGAATACAGGTATAACAAGCGTCTGTCCGTTTGGACGCAATTTAACAACGCTTTCGCGCTGAAATACCAGCGTTGGGGAGCTTACAACAACCAGCAGTTCCTTGCCATGTTGGGCGCCACATACGCATTTTGATCAGGCAGCGCTCGTTGGTGACTTATGATCTAAGTGCAGCGTCTCACGGAATTTTGGGGAAGAATGTCATTCTAAAGCATAGAGACATATATCAGGTCTTTTGGTTGTTAAGTCAATATGAGTCGTGATTTTTTGCTCACAACTTATGATTTTGACACCCTTTTCTGCTGTTTTGAACAAGGTATTTTTTTTCGCAGGAAAAACGGGGGTAGTTGACCTCTCGAAAGCCTCGTCAACATTAGAAAGGAGGAATGTTTATTCTTTGTGAAAAATTGAGAGCTATTTAGCCATAAAAATGGCCATCAAGGGTGGGTTATGACTTATATTTGTGACTCGTTGAAATGGCTGTTTCCGACAGCCTTTTTTTTGAACAATTACCTA
>JBEIHH010000140.1:0-5418 GCA_040381475.1 Crocinitomicaceae bacterium
AGCCTTCAATGACGAGCACTTCCTCGCTTTTTATTTTCACCGTATCGGTGATACGCTTTCAAATAAAAATCTTGTGGGAGCGCTCGTCCTTTTTGTCTTTCAGCGCTTCATTACGATTCCGACTGCATAAATTGGGTTTAATGATTTTGATGGGGCAACGACTCGCAATGGTAATTTCTTTGAGGATGATACACGACTATTACCCGGGTAGGAGGATAAGCAGTATGTATATACAAAGCATCTCGGAAACGGATATCAGCTGAACTCCTGGTTAGGTTGGCAAGCCGGAATTCGTCTGTTCCAGGATCCAAAACAATCATCCCATTTATGTTGCATGTAAAGTCTGACGAAAGTCATGCTGTTCGCTGACCGTTTGCATGATTTGCCGTTTCCATGTCACACACCTTTGTGGTGTTAAAGAAGTTCAGTCAAACCCTAAAACAAAAGAAAATGTCAATTATCAAATCAAAGGAAACTTCGAGTGTTCCAAGTCTGTTCAGCGATTTTTTTAGTACGGATTTTTTCAATGATGATTTTTTTCAGCGTCCGGTGACGAAGTGGTTGCCCGCGGCCAATATCAAAGAAACTCCGGCAGAATTTAAGGTTGAGTTATCTGCGCCTGGAATGAAGAAGGAAGATTTTAAGATTGAGGTGCATGATGATGTGCTCAATATTGAGGGTAATACGGAAGAGGAGAAGGAAGAAAACAATGAACGTTATACGCGAAAGGAATTCAAGAAAACATCATTTGTGCGTTCATTCAGGCTTCCGCAAAATATTATTTCGGACAAGATTGATGGAAAATATGAAAACGGAATTTTAAAATTGGTTCTCCCCAAACGGGAGGAGGCCAAGGCGATTGGCCCTAAAAAGGTCAATATTTCGTAGATCGTGGTGATTAGATTAAGCCGCCTGTTCAAATCAGGCGGCTTTTTTATTGATCTTTACAACAAAATCTGAATGGATACATCTCTACTTATAATTTTTCTGATTCTAACTTTAATTGCCGAAATTCTTGGAACGGTTGGCGGATTTGGTTCTTCTGTTTTTTTCGTTCCCATTGCAGGGTTTTTTGTGGATTTCCATTCTGTGCTTGGCATCACCGTCATGTTGCACATGATCAGTAATGTTTCGAAAATTGCCTTGTTCAGAAAGGCGATCGACAAAAAGATGCTGTTGAAAATAGGACTGCCTTCTCTGATTTTTGTGTTAATCGGAAGTTTTCTGACTTCGAAATTTGATTCTTCATTTCTGCAATTTTTACTCTCTATGTTTCTCATCATCATGAGTCTGTTTTTTCTTGCTATGAAAAGTGCTGAAGTGCGTCCAACAACCGGGAATGCCATTCTTGGAGGAAGTATTTCAGGACTTATTGCAGGTTTGCTAGGAACAGGTGGTGCGGTCCGTGGATTGACTATGGCCGCTTATAATCTGGAAAAGGAAGTTTTCGTAGCTACTTCTGCTATGATTGATTTTTTTACTGATGCTGGCAGAACTGCGGTTTATGCCGGGCAGGGTTATATACACCAACATGACCTATACCTGATTCCTTATCTTATCGTGGCCGCTTTGCTGGGCACATGGATAGGAAAAAAGTTACTGAAACAGATGCACCAAGCACAATTTAGAACGATTGTGCTTTCGTTTATTCTTGTTATTGGAGTAGTTTCGCTGATTCAGTATTTGATGTCTTCATCTTCATACCTAACATTGCATGAGCTCTGAACGGAAAATTGAAAGCAGATTCGAAACTATCTTCAACCATGTCAATGAGGGGATTCTTATCGCGGCTGCGGACGGAAATATCATTCTTACCAATCCGAGGCTTGATGAGATGTTTGGCTATGAAGAGGGAGAGTTGCATGGAAAACCGCTTGAAGTTCTTGTGCCGCCCGATGCGGCGCATCGGCATGTCGATTATCGTGATTCATATATGAAGCATCCGGTTAGGAGACCGATGGGCCGGAATATGTCTTTGAAGGGCCGGCGAAAGAACAATGAGCAGTTTCCACTCGAGATAAGTCTGAGCTATTATGAAACCGGTGATGGTCTATATGTGATTGCATTTGTGATAGATATCACCGAAAGATACCTTCAGCAGGAGAAAATTCGCAAAATGAATGATGAGTTGAAGAGCCTTGCTGAATCTCTGGAACGTAAAGTGAATGAAAGGACATTGGTAATTCAGGAGGCTTTGCATGAACTCGAAAATTCCCGTGATGAATTGAGCAAAGCTTTGGAGAAGGAGAAGGAGTTGAATGAAATGAAGTCGCGTTTCATATCTATGGCTTCTCATGAGTTTCGCACACCGCTGAGCACGATTTTGTCAAGCGTTTCACTCATCGGTAAATATGATTCATCAGATGATCAGGATAAAAGAGAAAAACATATTGGCAGGGTGAAAAATGCGGTCAATGGTCTGACCGAGATTTTAAATGATTTTCTGTCCATTGGCAAATTGGAGGAAGGAAAAGTTCAGGCTAAATTGGATCCCCTTGATGTTTGTGCCGTTGTAGCTGAAGTCATTGCAGATGTTGGTCCTCTTTGCAAGTCAGGGCAGGAAATCAAATTCCAGGGTCATCATGAGTGTTTTACTATTGCGGATAAACAGATGATTCGAAATGTAATGTTCAATCTGTTGTCTAATGCGATAAAGTTCTCGCCTGAAAATTCTGAGATTGAAGTATCCGGCAAACACCTGGGTGAATTTATTGAAATCGCTGTGAAAGATCACGGAATTGGAATCTCTGAAGAAGACCAGAACAATTTATTCGAACGTTTCTTCAGAGGAAGAAATGCTTTAAATATTCAAGGCACTGGATTGGGTCTTAACATCGTCCTGCGATACCTTGAACTGATGCAGGGATCAATACATTTCGAGAGCCGCATCAACGAAGGAACTACTTTTTATGTAAAATTACCGGTTAAGAATTCTGCTATATGAGAAAAATATTATTGATAGAAGACAACCCTGATGTTCGCGAGAACACAGCGGAAATACTGGGTCTCGCTGGCTATGACGTCAAGACTGCAGAAAATGGAAAAATTGGAGTTGAGATGGCCCAAAAGGAGCATCCCGACCTGATTATTTGTGATATAATGATGCCGGTTCTGGATGGATACGGTGCATTGCATCTCCTGAATAAGAATGAGCAAACATCATCAATTCCTTTTATTTTTCTTACTGCTAAGGCAGAAAGATTGGATATGCGCAAGGGAATGGAAATGGGGGCGGATGATTATATCACCAAACCATTTGATGACATTGAGTTGCTGAATGCCGTGGAGAGCAGGCTCAGAAAGGCCGATTCGATGCGAAAGGAATTGCAGCCCACAAGGGAGAATATGAGTGACGTGATTGGAAAAATTAATGGCATCTCCGATATCGCTAAGGTTTCGGAACGTCAGCAAATAAAACATTTCAAGAAACGCGATATTATTTTCACAGAAGGCGATACACCACTTGGTCTTTACCTGCTCAACTCGGGAAAAGTGAAATTGTATAAGAGTCACGAGTTGGGCAAAGATCTCATCATCAAATTGCTTCATCACGGGGAATTCTTTGGCTACATGGCCTTACTTGAAGATGAGTTTCATTCTATCAGTGCAGAGGCTCTTGAAGACTGCGAAGTGACTATTTTCCCGATCGAGGACTTTTACAAATTACTCACACATCCTACGGTTATGCAGGATTTTGTACGGCTTTTAACCGGGAATATTCAAAGTGAACATGAAAAGCTAATTGCTCTGGCATACAGCAGTGTAAGGAAGCGGACTGCTGAATCACTGCTCGAGTTGAGGGCACGCTACCATGATCTGAAAAGCGATAAACCCTTCACCATGGCCATAGCCCGCGAGGATCTGGCGAATATGGTAGGCACGGCTACTGAGTCTTTGATCAGAACATTAAGCGATTTCAGAGCAGAAGGCCTCGTGGAAATTCAGGGTTCAAATATCACATTGACGAATGTCGACAGGTTGGAGAATATGAAGAATTGAAGCTAGTATCTGATTCTTTTATGACATAAGTCATACTCCTTCTTGAGTCCTCTCATAATACGCGGTTTGCGGAAAGCGCAGATTTGCCAAAATATGCGTCATTATGAAAACCATTCTTGCAACAACGGATTTTACAAAATCTTCACTGGCAGCCGTTCACTATGCTGCTTCAATGTCTTTGGATCTGGGAGCGAAATTGCTGGTAATGCATGCCACCCATATCCCGGTGGTGAGTGACGCATATTTTGATATGCGCATTACAATGGAAACTCTTCAAAAAGAGGATCAGGATAGTCTTGATAGTCTGGTAAAACAACTGCAGGAAAAGTTTGGTCCCGAATTGAAAATAAACAAAAAACTGCAGGTCGGTTTTACGGGTGATGTGATTCGGGACACTGTTCAAAAAGGAGACATCAGTCTTGTTGTAATGGGTATAACCCACTCGGATAAATTCAGTGAGGTGGTCTTTGGCAGTGCATCTACAACGCTTGCCGGTACTGTTAGCTGCCCGGTGCTGATAATTCCCGAAGGTGTCAAATACAAAGCATGGAATCAGGTGGCGTTCGCGTTTGACCAGAAGAATATCCCTACGGGCACGGGTGTTCGTTCTCTCAAAGAACTGATATCCCATTATGACGCCAAACTCAGATTTATCAATGTAATGGATAATCCGTTTGTTCAGGAAGACGATACCGTACTAAAACCACTCTATAAGATATTCAAAGAAGTTGATACCAAAACATACTTCCTGAAGCACAGACCCAATATGACAGTTGAAATTATGATGGATTGGGTTCGAAGACACAAAGCGTCTGCTTTAGTGATGGTGGCCAGAGAGCACAATATTTTCTGGAGAATGTTCAATGAACGGGTTACAAGGAAAGTGGCCTTTCACTCGAAGGTTCCCGTCCTCGTGTTGTCTGAGAAGAAACAACATTGATCCGGAATTAGAGAAACTTAGGGGATAAAAAGTTACCAATTTAGTTAAGATGACAATCGATATCAATAGCAACAATACCCTGGAAAAATTGCAGCAAAGTTTCAATTCGGTATTTCCATTTCTGAAAATTGAATTCTTCACTCAGGCACATGAAAAAGGCAAGCCTTCCGCTGCAAAGTATATGGTTAATCCAAAGAAGACCATTGGCGATCTTAGTAAAACAGGATCAAATGGAAGCGTGGATGTACGCGATAGCATGACCGTTTTTGAATTTGAAAAATTGTTCGAAGACAGGTTTGGTTTGCACGTCCAGGTTTTCAGAAAGTCCGGCCGTATCTGGCTTGAAACCACGGCAACGGACAACTGGACTCTGGCTTCACAGAATGAACAAGGAAAGGAACTTTCCGAATATACCAGGGAAAAAGGGGAAACTCCCGATTATCACGAACAGGAATAAGTATGAAGCAAACAAGCCGGAG
>JBEIHH010000141.1:0-5305 GCA_040381475.1 Crocinitomicaceae bacterium
CATACTTTCTTCCATCACACGCTCCAGATTTTTGAAGTCTGTCTGGTTTTTTGCAAAAGCATCTACAGCTGCATCGTAGAGGTTAAAGTCGAATTGTGCATCCATTTGCCCGCTGCTGATGTATGATGATATCAATTCAGGATTACCATATGTTTCTCCAATCTGATAGAGCTGACGTTCCGGATGAGCTGCCGTATAGTTTTTCACCTTGCCTGTAAGTGTGCGCCAAAAATCTTCGTTGATGTGTTTGGTAGCATCATGACGGAATCCATCAAGATCATATTTTTCTACCCAGTACATGGCGCTGTCTGAGAGTGCTTCCACAACTGCGTGATCAGCAAATTTCCATGTTGGCAAAAACGTATCAAACCATGTGGTGAGTCTATGCTCATCCCATTTTTCGGTATTCATGGTTCCGTCGGGCAAGTAGAGTGGAGTTGTCCACTCAGGTTTGGCTTTGACCAATGGATGTTCTTCATGAACGTGATGCGCCACATAGTCGAGTATAACATTCATGTTGTTCTGGTGAGCCACGTCGAGCAATTCTCTGAATTGTTTTTCATTGCCCAGACGATCGTCAATTTCTTTGAGTGCAATAGGCCAGTATCCATGATATCCCGAAAAACGACTGCGGGTGCCTTTGTCCCATAGTCCCCATGCTCCTTCTGCATTTCTGGAAATGGGGGAAATCCAGATGGTATTGATTCCCAGATCGGCGAAATAACCGTCTTTGATTTTTGCAGTGATACCTGCCAAATCTCCGCCGAGATTGTTGGCAATAGGTAGAATTTCCGGATCATTCGTTGGCCTGTCATTGGTGCTGTCGCCATTGACGAACCTATCCACCAAAGCGAAATACATGATCTGCGCATGCATATTCTTGCGACTGAGCCGGGCAGGATCTTCAATCACTTTTCCAGCTGAAAGCGGCAGCAGGATGTCGTTGTAGCGTTGTGTGCCGTTGTGAGCAAATACGCGGATGTGCGACATGGGTTTCGATGCAGCATTTGCAGGAATGCTGAAGGTGATTTTCGACTCAATCCTTGAAGATGGAATGAGTTTGTTGTTGTAATAAACAAATATTTCTTTGGCATCGTCTAAGTCGCGGAGTTCCACTGAGCCTTCCTTCACTGCCATAGAGAGCATTCTTGGCGCATCATCCTTTTTTACACCTGCATAAAAGGTATTGTTGAAACCTCCCATGCCATTGTCGACCTGATCGGGATTGTTCGCATCAAGCATTTCTGCGCCATCTTCCCAAATCCTGTATTGATAAAGTCCGTTGTTGACAATGAGTTCTGTAACCCACATGTCGCCTTCTTTGCGCAATGGCGTTGCTTTGCGATTCCAGCCGTTCAAGCTTCCGGCTAGCTCAACTAGTTGAACTGATTCATTGCTGGCCTTGTATGAAAACATATGTTTCACTTTCTCAGATGCAAATACAGGAATATCATGTTTGGCGCCCTTGTATTGCACTGTCATATTGCTTACAGGAGCGGATGCACTGCCTGTTAGCAGCACGATACCCAATGAATCAACAGACCATTCCTTCCCGTTCCATTCAATTTTTTCTATGTCTTTTGCATTCGGGAAATAATCAACCATATTCACGCCGCTTGAATCGAATTTCAATCGGATAGGTGAGGCGAGTCCCTGTATGTGATCTGCTTCGGTGTTCGCCTGAGAAGACTCTTTCTTGTCGCTGCAGGCTACCAGAAGCAATGAAAAAATGGCAAGGATGTGGATGATGCTTTTTTTCATGATGAATGGAATTGGACTTGGTTATTCGTTTTTGTCTTATAAAAAGGTAATGCTCAGCATGCGCCATTTGCCCTGCATATCCTGGTGGAAAGTATATTGAATGTCGTCGAATGTCGCCAGCATCTTTTCGAGTTCTGCTTTGTAATCTTCATGTATCTCGAAAAATAGTTTTCCGTCAGGAAGCAACAACTGTTTATGATGTTCTGTGATTCTGCGGTAAAATATCAGAGGATCAGCATCGGGCGCGAACAAGGCTATATGTGGTTCGTTGGCAGTTACGTTTTCCGGTATTTTATTGAATTCTGAAAGCGGGATATAAGGTGGATTGGATACTACCACATGGTATTTTCTCTGTGGCAATTCATGCAATATGTCACACAATGCAAAGTCGATGTTTACCTCATGGATCGAGGCGTTGGCCATGGCTATCTCCAATGCCTCCGGTGAAACATCCAACGCGCTTACATCAGCATTGGGTAGTTCAAGCGCCAGTGAAATGGCAATGCAACCGCTGCCTGTGCCAATATCCAGTATACTGAAAGATTGATAGTCGAACTCTTCTATGATAAGGCCAACGAGTTCTTCGGTTTCAGGCCGTGGTATCAATACTTCAGGGTTCACTAAATATTCTTTTCCTCTGAACCAGGCTTTACCGAGCAAATATTGCAGCGGCCTTCCTTTCTTTAACTCCTTCAGTGCAAAATGAAAACGAAGCATTTCGCTTTCTGAAATATGTTCGTGCTGATGTAAGATCTGATCACTGCGACTCCAGCCTTTGATCGTTTCGAACAACATGGCGACAATATTCGATGCTTCCCGCTCGTCATATAGTCCGGCAAGTCCTTTGCGCAAATATTCGCGCATGGTCATTACCCGGTTATCTTGAATGAGATCGTTCAATGATCCGCTTATTTTTTTACGAATACCTGGTAGCCGTAGGCCGGTAATTCCTGATTTCCCTTCGAATACAAGGTGAGTGACTGGGTATTAAAAATACTCAGGAATTCGCCTTCGTTCATAACTTCCAGAAAATCGACGCTCTGTGGTTTGTCAGAAAAATTCAACAATACAACTACGTGGTTGTTGTCTTTTATTCGTGAAAAACAATAGAGATGGTCATCGCTGCTGGTCTTGATCCGTTTGAATGTACCACCATACTGCCCATTCCACATGGCAGGATTTTCTTTGTGAAGTTTGAATAGTTTGGTATAAAAATCCTGGTACATGTAGTTGTTCCAGTTCACAGTGTCTTTTTCGAAAAAGCGCATTCTGTGCGCTTTTCCATCCGGGTATTGCTCGCCACCTTCCTGTCCGGAATATAACAATGGCATACCGGCAATGGTAAATGTCAATACATCCATTACCTGTCGTGCATTGCCCAATCTTTCGTTACCGGTACCATTCCATGAGTTTTCGTCGTGGTTGGTTGTGAAATACATTCTGTAAGCGCTGGTAGGGAAAGCTGTGTCTTGCTTGGCCATGTATTTATCGATGTCAGTCAACTTTTTGGTTCCTTTGGCCAATTCATTGCAGATGTGCATGAATTCCCATGCATAGCTCATGTCGAATGCTTTGAGGTGATGTTCTTTTCTTTCTGCCTCGGCAAGCATGAACACAGGTTTGATGCTATCCAGTGCAGCGCGGGCTTCGTCCCAGAATGGTGTGGGAACTTTCTCTGCAACATCACAGCGGTAGCCGTCGATGTTGCATTCGGATACCCAGAATTTCAGCGCATCAATCATTCCTGCCCACAGCGCCTTGTTTTCGTAATTAAGCTGCGCCACATCTGTCCAGTCAGTGCCAAGTGGTGGCTGAATTTTTCCTGCGGTATCCAGCAAGTAATATTCAAGATGGTCCTTTGTCCAGATATTGTCGAATGCGCTATGATTGGCTACCCAGTCTATGATCACTTTCATGTCGTTGGCATGCGCAGTTTGTACCAGGCGTTTGAAATCGTCCATGGTACCGTAGTCAGGGTTCACCGCTTTGTAATCACGCACACTGTAGTGACTTCCCATGCCACCTTTTCTGTTTATTTCACCAATCGGATGAACAGGCATCAACCAAATAATATCAACTCCCATGGATTTCAGTCGTGGGATGTCTCTTTCAAACGCTGCAAATGTGCCTTCCGGTGTATGCTGGCGGATATTCACTTCATAGATGGTCGCATTTTTCGACCATTCGGGATGCTGAAGCACTTTGGTTTCGCTGTTGCCTGTGATGACAGCATTGGCATTGTGATCGTGTTTTCCCTCACCGCAGGATGCGAGCAATATGAGAGCAACAGAAATGGTAAAGAATGTTTTCATTTAAAGTAATTGCTTTTTTTTCAGGTCAAATGTAAGTGTAGGAAGTACACGTTCTAAGGCTGACTTTTCCAGACGATGATTTGTCGGTCATCCCCGCCACTGACAAGCATTTCCGACGTATAAACGATGCTGTTGACCGAATGGCTGTGTCCTCCTGCCTGGGCGTCGAGTTTTTGCAGCGGATCCAGTGTCGTGGCATCCCAGACTTTGATGCTTTTATCCCGACTGGCGGTAAATGCTGTTTTGCCTCCGGAGTCAAATTGCAGATCGTATATGGCAAAATTGTGTGCAGCTATTGTCAGGAGGGGTTTCCAGTCGTTGCTGATGTCGTGCACTTTCAGCAGGGCGTCTTTACCACCGCTGAGCAAAACTGGTTTGGAAGGATGATGGGCAACCATGGTGGCGCCGCCTTGATGTACTTCCAGTGTCTTTATTTCATTGAAAAAATTGAGTTCCAGAATTCTGACAGTTCCGTCACCGCATGCTATGGCCACATGATCAACGCCAATTGAAACTTGTCTGATTTTTTCTGTACACAGCGGTATACTTCTCAGGAGCGAAAAATCCGGAAGATTCCAGATGGTGAGCACACCATCACCCCCGGCCACGAACAACAAATCTTGCTGTGCATTGGTTGAAAATCCGTAAATTCCGTTTGTATGACTGTCGAGGTGTTTCAGTTCTTTTCTGGCTGATCTGTCTATCACGTGCAACGAACCATCCTGTGTTCCTGCCAGCAACAAATCGTGCTGACTGAGATATGCAACACTGAAAACCGGTTGACCAACATTCACTGCAAACTTCTCCTGCTTTCCTTCCACAATGTTCCAGGCTGCCAGATAGCCATCGCCTGAAGCTGAATAGACAATACAAGGTTCTTCACCCACACAAAGCCCATAAACAGCGGCATTGTGCGATCTGATCTTGTGTAGCGGAGAAAAATTCATAGTGCAAATAAACCCACATAGATCAATTTTCACACGGAGTTCATTGCTTAATTTTGCCCTCCGCATAATAAATCACCAAGCGCTATGTCTCAACCATCAATTCCAAAGGGTACCCGTGATTTTTCACCTGATGTAATGGTCAGGCGCAATTATATTTTCAGCGTCATACGCCGCACTTTCGAAAAATTCGGTTACCAGCCTCTTGAAACGCCAAGTATGGAGAATCTTGAGACGTTGACCGGCAAGTATGGCGATGAAGGTGACAAACTCATATTTCGTATTCTC
>JBEIHH010000142.1:0-5269 GCA_040381475.1 Crocinitomicaceae bacterium
CAAATGACAAGTTCAAACTACTGTATAAAAATAAGGACTCGACCAATCTTCAACGCAAAGGCGAATACCTGGAGGTGGATTTGCATATCCATGAATTGGTCGACAGGCATGAGAATATGGCCAACAGCGAAATTGTTTCCATTCAGCTCGAACATTTTGAGCGCATGATCAGGATAGCCGAGAATAAAAAGATTTCGCGCGTAATTTTCATTCACGGAGTTGGTCAAGGGGTATTGCGTGCCGAGATTCGCAAAATGCTGCATGATTATTATCCCAATTGTGAATTCCTGGATGCACCATACAACGAATATGGTTATGGTGCCACGGAAGTCAGGATTTACACATCCAGGGTCTGAAGTTCATTCCGATTTATTCTTTCTTTTTGTTTCGCCTTGAAGGACGCGGATCGTAAAATGGTTTGTTGTTGTCTTCTGCGAACTCGGAAATATTTATATTGTCAATGTATTCCCATTTGTTGTTTTTCATCAAAAACAAATGATAGGTGCCGTCTGGTCCGTAATCGGCAAATACTCCTGTCATCAAAGGGTTTTTTGGAGAGAGGTGGTCCATAACTATACAATTCTTTTTGGGATAGTATTTCACTGATGCACTGACATCATTGCTATACTCCAGAATATATCTTTTTCTCACATTGTTGTCAGAAGAGAACATATTCGCTCCCAATCTTATTTTTTTTCCGGTGATTGTGATAGCGTCGATGACTTTTCTTGTTGTCAGATTGTCTTTGCCATCCCACCCAAGAAGTGTGTATGTGTCTCCGCGGCCCTTTTTATCCATGGGAATAATTTCATAATAGAGCGCTCCCAGCCATTTTTCTGGAGTCAGAAATTTATTCTCAATTTTTTCCTGACTTTGCTGATGGTCTCGCAATTCATACCAAGTGAAATCTTCGGTTTTCTTTTCTTTCACAAGTACAAAACAATAGTATTTGTGCGTTCCATCGGCTGATGGCTGATTCCAGTTAAATAACCGGATCTTTTTATCTGACGAAGTCAGTTTGCAAAAATTCAATTTTTCAAACTCATAAGTAAAAGTTTCAGGATTTTGGAATGCGCGGATGAATAATTCTCTCATGGAATTGCTCAGACTATCACTAAGCAACGCGGAATCCGAATTGGCCAGCTGACCATACAAAGAGGCAATTTTATCTTCTGCTTCAGCCGGCGTTTGGGCAAGGGAAGCAAAAGGGAACACAATTAAAATCAAGAAAACCTTTTTCATCTGTTGGTACAAACGTAAAATTATGCCAATCTATTTTGAGCCTGTTCTCTTGAAATTACAGACATAGGAATGTTACCACAACATGGCCGATTCATCCATCCAGAGGCCTTTAACCTTGAGAGCTTGCTCCAGCACGTCGCGGACACAGCCTTCACCACCTTTCGAAGGTGATATGTATTGCGCAATGGATTTAATTTCGGGCACAGCGTCAGCCGGACAACAAGAAAGTCCGGAGTGCGACATGACTGCATAATCAGGAATATCGTCGCCCATATAACAAACCTCCTCCGGCAATAGACCGTGCTTTTCCAGAAATTTCTTGAATACTTCAATCTTATTTGATGAAGACAAGTAAATTTCAGTGACACCCAATCCCTCGAATCTCTTTTTTAATGCTTCACCTTTACCTCCGCTGATGATGGCTATGCGAAGTCCTTTTTTTACTGCCAGCTGCACGGCATATCCGTCGCGTACGTTGGCCGTCCTGAGCTGCTCGCCGTCATTCATGAGCAGTACGACATTATTGGTAAAAACACCATCTACATCGAAGCAGAAGGTGCTGATTGCCTTGAGTTTTGCTTTATAATTTTTTGTCATGATATTTCTTCAGAATTCTGTCGGTAACAGATTTGTATATTCTTTCAGCTTCTGGATCGTCATTGAGTAATCTCAGATGTTCAGCAATGGTTGCCATGTCTGCTCTGCGCGCTGGGCCTGTCTGCGCTGTTTCTGGTGACACATGACGGATTTTCTCTGCGGCTTGTTCAATAATCGGCAACAAAAGGTCCAACGCGAGTCCTGATTTTTCCATGAGTGATCCGGCGATATCGTACATCTGATTTGAAAAATTGTTGGCAAATACGGCAGCCAGATGAACCCTGGCCCTGTCGGAGCCTTCAACCAATCGAACGTTTTCACTGATACGGCTGAATTCATGTTCCAACATTTTGCGAAATGCAGGATCTCCGGATTCAATGATTATGGGCATTTTACTGTATTCCGCAGTGATGCCTTTCGTCAGAGAGTAAAGAGGCCAGATAACACCCGATGAGGATTGAGGTAATATGTCTGCTGCGCAGGCTCCGGAGGTGTGTACTACCGCCAGATTCAATGGTATTTCTGCGGCAATTTCCCTTATCGCATCGTCTTTAACGGCCACAATGATCAATTCGTTGATGTCAGAAAACTGCGAAGGATGCTGTGCGACAGCCGCACTGTGCAGGCCAGCCAATTTCTTCGCATGGTCGATATTCTTCGACCATACCTGGACAAGCTGATGACCGCCATTAATGAGCATTTCTGCAAAATGGTGAGCCACATTTCCTGATCCTGCAAGACTGAATTTCACTTCGCAAAGATGGATCATTATTGCTTACAATTCGCTTCGGTTATCTTTGCGTAAGCGTATCAGAACGCATCTACCAACTATGGAACTTCTTTCACCCGGATCTTTTGCGGATTATGAGCTAATTGATTGCGGCGATTTTGAAAAGCTGGAACGTTTCGGTCAGTTTATTACGATAAGACCGGAACCACAGGCAGTGTGGCCCAAAGTCCTGACCGATGGCGAATGGAAGAACAAGGCGCATGTTCGCTTTGTTCAGCGCAACAGCAATAGCGGTGACTGGAACAAATTGCGCAAAATGCCTGATCAGTGGCAGATGAAGTACCAGTTACCTAACAATGAATCCATTGTTTTCAGACTCGGACTTACTTCATTTAAGCACGTTGGTATTTTTCCTGAACAGGCCGTGAATTGGGACTACATAGTTGAAAGCATTGGTGCACTCAAAACGAGAAAACCGAAAGTGTTGAACCTGTTTGCTTACACAGGAGGAGCTTCTCTGGCTGCTGCCAGCGCAGGAGCAGAAGTTACTCATGTCGACAGCATCAAGCAGGTAGTTTCATGGAGCAACGAGAATATGCAGCTAAGTAATCTTACCGATATCCGCTGGATGGTTGAAGACGCATTGAAATTCGTTCAACGTGAAGCGAGGCGCGGCAATCTTTATCAGGGGATCATCCTTGATCCGCCGGCTTTCGGCCATGGACCAAAAGGGGAGAAGTGGAAACTGGAAGAAAATCTCGCGGAAATGATGCGTGGTGTCCTTAGTATACTTGATCCGGCGGAACACTTTTTAATCCTGAATGCATACAGTTTGGGGTTATCTGCTTTGGTAATTGAAAACCTGTTGAAGAATCACGCAGGAAACAAACTACATATCGGCGAATTATATCTTCAGGCTAAAACAGGCGTAAAGCTTCCTCTTGGTGTATTTGGAAGATTTCTTAAACAGTAAAAATGAGAATAAAAAATATTTGCTTACCTCTTCTTTGTCTTTTCTTGGCCGCCTGCGGCAATGATGCGAAACAAGAGGAAAATCCGCGTTCTGAAAAATCGAAAATGATGATTGCTAATATGAAATTGGCCCGTGATCCTCATACTTGGTCTAAGCCTAATGAAGCGCGTGTGACCCATTTGGAATGGACTGCTGAAGTGGATTTTGCAACCAAAACAATTCATGCAGTTGCTGAATACGATATCGACAATATTACCGAAACGAATGAAATCCTTTTTGATACGAAAGGATTGGTTATCGCCAAGACGTTGGTTGATGGTCAGGAAGTCAAGTTCAATCTTGGCGCAGATAAGGAATATATCGGAGCACCACTCTCGGTTCCTATAGAACCACAATCCAAAAAGGTGAGCATTGAATACAACACTTCGCCGGATGCGGAAGCTTTGTTGTGGGTCGAAGGTGAAAAACCTTTCTTGTTTACGCAATCGCAGGCAATTCTGGCCCGCACCTGGGTTCCATGTCAGGACAGTCCTGGTGTGCGTCTTACCTACAACGCAAGGGTAAGAGTGCCATCAGATCTTTTAGCGCTGATGAGCGCTGAAAATCCCCAGCAAAAGTCTGCGGACGGCCTTTACAGTTTTAAAATGGACCAAAAAATTCCAAGCTACCTCATGGCGCTTGCGGTTGGGGATATAGAATTCAGGCCTGTTGGCCCACGCACCGGGGTTTATGCCATACCTTCTCTGATTGATGCTGCGGCTGAAGAGTTTTCTGATATGCAGAATATGGTTGATGAAGCTGAGAAGCTCTATGGTCCTTATGTATGGGGCCGATATGATTTATTGATTCTGCCTCCTGCTTTTCCTTTTGGTGGCATGGAAAATCCTAAATTGACTTTCGCAACTCCCACCATCATTGCAGGCGATAAGTCACTCGTGTCGCTCGTGGCGCATGAACTTGCTCATAGCTGGAGCGGTAATCTGGTTACCAATTCCACCTGGGACGATTTCTGGTTGAATGAAGGCTTTACGGTCTACTTTGAACAGCGTATTATGGAGGCAGTCTACGGCAGGTCGCGGTCTGAAATGCTGGCTCAGTTGAGTCGCCAGGATCTTGATGCTTCGATTGCTGAAATAGCTGCTTCGGCTCATCCTGAGGATACGAAACTCAAACTTTCACTGGAAGGCAGAAGCCCGGATGACGGCATGACCGATATCGCTTACAACAAGGGATATTTTTTCCTGCGTTTGATAGAAGAAAATGTGGGCAGAGAGAAGTTCGACGCATTCCTGAAAAACTATTTCACCGAAAATCAGTTTCAGGTTATGGACACGGAAAAATTCCTAGACTATTTGCGTCAGCGACTAATAGATCCGGAAACTGAGAAAAAAATTGACATCCAGGCTTGGGTTTATGGCGAAGGTTTACCAGCCAATATACCTGCCGTACAAAGCACAGAACTCGACGAAGTGGATCAATTCCGAATGAATTGGGAGAAGAGTACTTTGTCTGCTTCTGAACTTCCATGGAATTCATGGACCTATCAGGAAAGATATCGGTTCATTTCGAATTTTTCTGAGAATGTTGAATCGAAGAAGATGCAGCAGCTGGATAAACTTTATAACATCAGTGGTACAGGCAACAATGAAGTGTTATTCGCATGGCTGGAGCAAAGTATACTGAAAAAATATACTCCTGCATATGATGAACTGGAAACATTCCTTATG
>JBEIHH010000143.1:0-5112 GCA_040381475.1 Crocinitomicaceae bacterium
CAAAAGACAAGTCACGAACCAGAGAATGGTCAACAGAAATCAAAAACAGAAGCTATACTCCGGGAACAGTCATATACAATGAACCACATTACATAGAGACGATGTTTTATCATGACGTTATAGCCTATCCCTATTCAGAAGATTGGTATCATGATCATAAATAAATTTAACTGTCATACTAAAGTTTTATAGTTACAGCTAGCCCGGATTTGAGTTGTTTTTTTCCAGAAGTTCCTTACGGTGGAATCCAATTTTTTAGCCCTATCCTGCCTATCTTCGCACCATGTCCAAGACTTTCGATACACCCGAATACATCATGACGGAAGAAAAAATCCGTCAGCGACTTCTTGAAGATTACCGCATTGCATGCATCTCACGCGAAGCTTCTCTGCTTGGCCGAAAAGAGGTGCTCACCGGAAAAGCCAAATTCGGCATTTTTGGTGATGGAAAAGAAGTGGCCCAGATTGCCATGGCACGACAGTTTAAAGCCGGCGACTGGAGAAGTGGTTACTATCGTGATCAGACTTTTATGCTCGCAATTGGCGAACTTACAGTTTCGCAGTATTTCGCAGCCCTTTATGCTCATACAGATATTGCACATGAACCTGCCAGCGGTGGTCGCCAGATGGGTGGACATTACGCAACACGTTTTGTCAACGAAGATGGCTCTTGGAAGGAAGTATCGAAACTGAAAAATTCCTCAGCTGATATTTCACCAACCGCAGGGCAGATGCCTCGTCTGGTTGGATTGGCTCAGGCTTCTAAAGTTTATCGCAACAACAAGGAGCTTGCTTCATGGACCAATTTCTCAAACAACGGGAATGAGATCGCATTCGGAACAATCGGCGACGCATCCACCAGTGAAGGTCTTTTCTGGGAAAGTATGAATGCTGCGGCAGTTCTTGGCGTACCCATGGTGATGAGTGTTTGGGATGATGGCTGGGGTATCAGTGTGCCGAAAAAATACCAGACCGTAAAACAAAGTATTTCCGAAGCCCTTGCGGGATTTGAAAAAACAACCACCACCAACGGTATCAAGATCTTTAAAGTGAAAGGATGGAATTATCCTGAGCTTTTGATGACCTATGAAAAAGCAGTAACCTACTGTCGTGAAAATCAAATTCCGGTGCTGGTGCACGTGGATGAAATTACCCAACCCCAGGGCCATAGCACCAGCGGATCCCATGAACGCTATAAATCGAAGGAACTACTGTCTTGGTATGACGAATATGATTGTATTGTTCAACTTAAAAAATTCATTATCCTCGATGGTTCTGCCAATGAAGCTGAACTGGACGAAATCCGCGAAGAAGCCAAAAGATTCGTGCGACAGGAACAAAAAGCTGCTTGGGTAGCGTTTCGCGAAGACATAGACAACGATGTGCGGCATGCAGTCAGCCTGTTCGAGGCACTGGCAGTTGAAAGCGGAAACTCCGCTATATCAGGACTGATATCAGAATATAAAAGCAATAAAGAGCCAATTCGAAAAGACATTTTTATTACAGGTAAAAAGCTGCTGCGAATCTGCGGCAATAATTTTGCCGCTTCGGCAGCATTAGAAGCGTGGCTCATGCAGCTTCGCAATGATTGCACCGGCAGATACAGCTCTACTTTGTACAGCAATGTTTCCGACTCTGCTATGCATGTTGCCCCGGTACCTGTCTTATACGATGCAGATCCTGAACAGGTCGATGGCCGCATCATCATCCGCGAAAATTGGGATTACGTTTTGCGCACCCGCCCTGAAACACTCATCTTCGGTGAGGACGTGGGCAAAATTGGCGGTGTCAATCAAACCTGTGAAGGTCTTCAGGAAAAATATGGCGAACTCCGTGTAAGTGATACCGGTATTCGCGAGGCAACCATTATTGGTCAGGGAATAGGCATGGCTATGCGCGGTCTCAGGCCGATCGCAGAGATTCAATACCTCGATTATTTGTATTACGCATTGCAAATCATGCGCGATGATTTGGCCAGCGTTCGTTACCGTACCAAAGGAGGTCAAAAAGCTCCGTTAATTATTTCTACCCGCGGTCACCGTCTGGAGGGTGTGTGGCACGCCGGTAGTCCAATGGGTGCAATCATTCACAGTGTGCGTGGTATGTATGTGTGTGTGCCTCGCAACATGACGCAGGCCGCCGGGATGTACAATACGTTGTTGCAAGCCGATGAACCTGCGCTGGTGGTGGAATGCCTCAATGGCTACAGAAGCAAAGAACCCATGCCTTCCAATATCGGTGAATTCCGCATTCCGCTCGGTATTCCTGAAGTTGTGCAAGAGGGAACCGACATCACCATTGTTTCTTATGGCTCTACTTTTAATGTGTGTATGCAGGCTGCTGCTCAGCTTGCTGAAGCAGGAGTTTCGGCCGAACTTATCGACGTGCGTACGTTGCTTCCATTCGATATAAACCACACCATTGTTCATTCGCTGAAAAAAACCAACCGTGTTTTGTTTATCGATGAAGATGTGCCCGGTGGTGCAACGGCTTATATGCTCGACGAAGTGCTCAACCGTCAGGGTGGTTATCGATACCTCGATGCTGCTCCGGCCACGTTGTCGGCCCAACCTCATTTACCTGCTTATGGCACCGATGGTGATTATTTCAGCAAACCTTCCGTGGAAGACATCTATGACAAGGTCATGGAAATTGTCGCAGAATAGTTACTTTTGATTAAACACAGTTCCCGCTTATGGCTTTCACCAGAAGTATCCTGGTCTTGCTTTTGTTTTTCGCATCCGCCGAAATTTTTGCTCAGATTACAATTCGGGGGAAAGTAACCGATGCATCCAACGGCGAGGCACTTTTTGGTGTTGTGGTGGGCATAAAAGCTACCGGTACCGGCACAACCACCGACTTCGATGGTGCTTTTACACTCAATGTAAATGCATTGCCGGTTACACTTGAAGTGGCTTTACTGGGATACGTTAGCCAGCAAGTGGTTGTGAATGCTGAGGTGCTCACCAACATCAAATTGAGCCCAAACGAACAGATAATCGGCGAAGTAAATGTTACGGGCGATCGTATTCTTGAGAAACAAAAACAGAATCCGCTGACGGTCGAAACGATGGATGCCATTGCTGTAAAAGAATGTGCATCCGGAAGTTTTTACGAAAGCCTGGGCACACTCAAAGGTGTGGATATGACTTCTGCAAGTCTTGGTTTTCGCATCATCAATACAAGAGGTTTTAACAGTACTTCCCCTGTTCGCACACTGCAGCTTATCGACGGGGTGGACAACCAAAGTCCCGGACTCAATTTTTCGCTGGGTAATTTTCTTGGCGCCTGCGATCTCGATGTCAAAAGGGTCGAAATCGTGCAAGGCGCGAGCAGTGCGTTTTTTGGTCCTGGTGCATTCAATGGGGTGGTAAACATGGAAACAAAAGATCCCTGGACTTATCAGGGAGCATCTGTACAATTGAGACTTGGTGAAAGAAGCCTGGTTGAACCACAAATCAGATTTGCAGAGGCTGTCAAAAACAAGGATGGTCATGAGGCGTTTGGCTACAAAATTTGCGCTTACTACTTATCAGCGCAAGATTGGGAAGCTGAAAACTACGAGCCTATTTATGGCAGTCCAAGTGATGCGAACAATCCCGGACGATTTGATGCTGTGAATGTCTACGGCGATGAATATTTTCCTGCCATGGACCTTAGCGACGCAGATCCCTGGAATTACCGGGCCATCGAGACTTTTTACCGCACAGGATACAAAGAGAGAGACGTTCTTGATTACGACACAAAAAATTTCAAAGCAAATCTTTCTTTCCATTACAGGCTGAATCCGGACAAGTTGTACGAATCGACGGAAATTATTCTCGCTAACAATGTGGGTACAGGAACAACAGTATATCAGGGTGATAACCGTTTCAGGTTGCGTAATATTTTTTTCCTTCAAAACAGATTGGAGATTCGTCAGAAAGACAATTTTTTCATCCGTGTATATTCTACCCGCGAGGACGCAGGTAGAAGCTACGACCCATATGCTACTGCTCTGAGAATTCAGGATGAATCGCGTACCGACGAGGAATGGGCCAAAGTCTATTTGCGTTACTGGAACGACAGCATAGATCCGCGAATCGACGGAACGGGCTATCCCGGTCTGGTGTTGAATCCGGACTGGAATGGCGTCGATATCGAAGATCTGTGGTTGCCATATGATTACGCAGGTCAACAAGCCTGGATGGATCAATACAACGACACTTTGCGCATGTGGCATTCAATGGTTGAGAACTGGACCAACACTGGCAATGCAGGTTTGGTTGGGATCGGTCAAAATGGTTTTTATGCACCTGATAGCCCCGAATTCAATGAGGCATTTTCAAGAATTACTTCTCTGAAGAACAATGAAGGTGAGGGTGGAACCAGGTTCTACGATAAGTCATCACTTTATCACTTACATGCTGAAAAGCAATTCTCGTTTTTGAAGCTCGATGAATGGAGAGTGGGTGGCAATGCACGTCTCTACACCCCAAACAGTGATGGAACTATTTTCAGCGACACCGCGGATACTCGTATTACAAATTTCGAATTCGGCGTTTATAGCGGTATAGAAAAGAAAATGCTTGAAGACAATCTGATCCTTTCTGCAACAGTGCGCCTTGATAAGAATCAGAATTTCGACGCCATATTATCGCCGGCTGCAAGTGTTGTTTATTCACCGAAGAAAAATCATTACGCCCGTGTTTCGTTTTCTTCGGCTTTGCGCAATCCAACGTTGGCCGATCAATATCTGTATCTCAATGTTGGGCCGGCAACTCTCAGCGGTAATATCAGCGGTCGCGATAGTCTGGTTACTCTGGAATCCTGGAGCGACTTCAGAGGCACTCTTGACAGAGATACCTTGCGCTATTTCAGCATCAATCCAATTCGCCCGGAACAGGTACGAACGATTGAAGCCGGTTATCGAGCCAGTTTAACCGATCGGTTGTATATCGATGGTGGCTATTATCTGAGTGCCTATACGAATTTTATCGGGTTTAGAATTGGTTTGGATATAGAATTTGATACATTGGCATTACCCACTGGCGTTGATGCCTTCCGTTATTCAGCAAATTCCGACAACAGGGTTATCACACAAGGTTTGTCGGTGGGATTAAACTATTACCTC
>JBEIHH010000144.1:0-5010 GCA_040381475.1 Crocinitomicaceae bacterium
CAAGGAGCCTATCTCACAAAAAGGTCCAAGACTTACTTCTGAAATTACGCTCGCCGGCAGATACCTGGTGCTGGTTCCGTTTTCGAATAAGGTTTCTCTTTCCGGTCGCATCACGGATGAAAACGAACGTGATCGTCTGCGCAAACTCATGCACAGCATCAGATCATCCAATATGGGTGTGATTATTCGCACACAGGCAGAAGGCGCAAGTGTTTCTGAACTTGATTCTGATCTTCAGGATTTGATGAAGCGTTGGGATGAAATGTACCGCAACATGAAAACCGCGCGTGCTCCTCAGCGCATTCTTGGCGAAATCAATAAAACGTCTTCTATTCTGCGCGACATACTCAACGACAATTTCACTGCTATCCATGTGAACGATGAGCAGGTTGGCGCAGAAATCAAATCATACCTGAAGTCTTTCAATCATGGAGAGAAAATCGTAAAGATGCATCAGGTGCCCGACCTTTTTGATGCCTTCAGTATTCATCGCCAGATCAAACAGAGTTTCAGTAAACAGGTCAATCTCAAGAGCGGTGCATATGTTATTGTCGAGCATACTGAAGCGATGCACGTGATCGACGTCAACAGTGGAAACAGAAAAAATTCATCCGTAATCAATCAGGAAGAAAATGCGCTTCAGACCAACATAGAATGCGCTAAAGAAATAGCTCGTCTCCTGCGATTGCGCGATATGGGTGGCATCATCTGTATCGACTTCATCGATATGCAGAACAAAGACAATCAGAAAAAACTGAGCGATGTTCTGCGTGATGCCATGAAGGACGACAAAGCCAAGCACAACGTATTGCCACCAAGTCGTTTTGGCGTAGTAGAAATCACTCGAGAAAGGGTAAAGCCGGTGACGAAAGTGGTGACCACTGAAAAATGCCCAAGTTGTGATGGCAAAGGAGTGGTGCAATCATCACTTTTATTTACTGAAGAAATTGAAAGCAGTATGCGGTACTTATCGGAAGAGGGTACCCACAAAGAAATAAAGCTCGTGGTTCATCCCATGGTAGAAGCATACCTCAACCGCGGCTGGTTCAGCAGCATTTCCAAAAGCTGGCGAAAAAAATACAAGTTAAAGCTTTCTGTTGAGGCATCCACCAACTCTGCATTTCTTGAATACCACATCTTCGATAAGGACGGTGAAGAGGTGAATCTATAAACGGCTTTTATCAATTCCGGTTGACAAAGTATCAGGGCTTCTTCAAATGCTCATCTGTGAAATGCTCCCTTCCTTTTTGTTTGGAAAATTTGTCAGCGTTGTAAATATGAGATGAGCCCCGCGGTATCGACAGCGATGTCCACTCCTCTGCGAGCATTTTTCCGATAAAAACAATCTGTCCAATGTGATATGGATAATGTGCCAACTGACGGTTGATGGCTTCCATCACCGTATGACCCTGATTGCGGATATAAATGATCTTTTCAAGATCCGGAGCCGTTAGTGAATGCAGGGTTTTCATGAATACATCCCAACCCTTGTTCCAGGCTTCCATCATCTCAGTGCGGGATCGAATGTCATTTTCAAATTCACCATCACGGTTGCGCCATTCCTTTTCTCCATCGGTGGTAAGAAAATCTGTCCACCTGCTGAGCATATTCCCGCTTAGGTGCTTTACAATGGTGGCAATACTGTTGCTCTCGGCACCATGCTGTTGAAAGAGAGCTTCATCTTTCAATTGAGAAAAAGTTTTCTCTCCAAGCAATTTGTAATAATCAAATTGTTTGATAACGCTTTCGAGGTAATTGCTGTTTGAAGTCATATGGTAAATCTAAGAAAAAAACAATTCGCTTGTCTGCAACCGAATTCAAATTCGTAACAACTAGTATTGATCTGCTGTGTAACTTGCAACATCACATAGAGAATAATTGCCGCAATGAAAAAAGCATTGACTATTTTCTCATATAAGCCATGAAATGCTTTTCGACCACCTGATTCAACGCTGCGAGGTTGAGATGATCACTGACGTATGCCGCATCTTCAACACTTCCATTCTTCATGTAAATGCGGATGGCTCCATATTGAGAATTGTAAGCGCGGTTGTCCACTTTACTGTGAATCACAAAATACGATGCTTCCTCTTCTGTAAACTCATATGCTGCGGCTATCTCCTTTCTTTTTGCATCAACTGTTGAAGCGTCAATTTCCTCTCTTCTGATCTCAATTTTGAATAACTGCCGATTCAAAATTTGCGAAGCCAACATAGCCAACACCCGGTCGTCGTGCTTCTGCCATACTTTGAGTGCACAGGTGATGTCAAAATCATCCAGTGAGGCGTATAAGTCAAGGGCTTCCTTACTTCGTAAAAAATCTTCGCGGGATATCCTGGAGTAAAGAAAATGTCGCAACGCCGGCGAAGCGAACAACTCAACGCCTGAAGTTGCAAGCTGTCGCGCGCGCCTCAATACATTCACCAACATGAACTCTGCACTCAGCACTGTTTTATGCAAATAAACCTGCCAGTACATAAATCGACGGGCAACAATGAACTTTTCGATGCTGTAAATGCCCTTTTCCTCCACCACCAATTGATCATCCACCACATCGAGCATCTTCAATATGCGTTCACTTCCAACCTGCCCTTCTACCACCCCACTGAAAAAGCTATCACGAGCCAGATAATCGAGCCTGTCCATGTCAAGCTGAGATGAAACCAACTGATGCATGTAGCGTTTGGTGTAACGATTATTGAAAATATCAATAGCCATAGTCAATCGCCCATCGTACTGCCTGTTCAACTCTTCCATCATCGCAGAAGAAATTTCTTCGTGATGTACTTCATTCGCAATTGAATACTCTAATGCATGGCTGAACGGCCCGTGACCTATATCGTGCAATAACACAGCAACAAGAAGACTTACTTCCTCCTCTTCTGTGATTTTGTGACCCTTGATGCGCAATTCATCCACCGCGTTCTGCATGAGATGCATCGCACCTATTGCATGCTGAAAACGATTGTGTAGCGCCCCGGGATACACAAGATGTGAAAGTCCAAGTTGTGCAATTCTTCGCAGACGTTGAAACCACGGGTGGTCTATGAGCTCAAGAATAAACGCATGACGAATCGTGATAAACCCGTAAACAGGGTCGTTGATGATTTTTCGTTTCGATTTTTTGGTTTCAGTCATGTTTTATTTTGAGTGTACAAAAATATTCAGGGAATTAAGCAGTTAGACCTTGTCGGCTTTAGTTTTGAGGCCGGTTAGTAACCACAACACAATCTATGGCAAGTGAACGCATACTCTGGGCAGACGATGAAATTGATCTGCTGAAACCACATATTCTTTTTCTCCAGCAAAAGGGCTATGAAGTAATAACAGTAAACAACGGCGCTGAAGCCATAGAACAGGCCCGTGACAACTATTTCGACATTGTATTCCTCGATGAAAACATGCCGGGAATCAATGGTCTGACAGCACTTCAGAAAATCAAAGAAATAGATCCGACACTTCCCGTTGTGATGATCACGAAAAGTGAGGAGGAGCACATCATGGAAGACGCTATTGGCTCTAAAATAGCGGATTACCTCATCAAACCGGTGAATCCCAACCAGATTTTACTTACGCTCAAAAAGAATCTCAACGAAAAACGACTGGTCAGCGAAAAAACCAACAATGACTACAGACAAGAGTTTCGGGAGATTGCAATGCGCCTTGGAGATCGCATGGATGCCGAAGAATGGTCGGAATTCTACAAAAAGCTGGTTCGCTGGAGCATGGAACTTTCAGGTTCAGAAGATGAAAGCATGGCCGAAATATTCCGCACCCAGCGCATGGAAGCGAACGAACAGTTTGCCCGATTCATTAAAAACAATTATACCGGCTGGCTGAAAAATGCAGCAACGGCTCCGGTCATGTCACATACCTTGGTGAAAAGCAAGATTGCGCCTTTGCTCAAAACCTCCACTGAGCCAGTCTTCATGGTAGTGATCGACAACCTGCGTTATGACCAGTGGAAAGTGATACAGCCTAAACTCAAAGAATTTTTCCGGGTTGATAATGAAGAAATCTTTTACGCGATATTGCCCACTGCGACACATTATGCCCGCAATGCGCTTTTTGCCGGACTCATGCCCAGCGAAATTGAAAGAACTCTGCCGAATTTGTGGCTGAACGAAGATGATGAAGGCGGCAAAAACATGCATGAGGAAGAATTGATGGCCGCTCAGTTAAAGAGGCTTGGTTTTGACTTCAAATTCAGCTACAACAAGATTACCAACCTGAATGCAGGAAAAAAACTCAACGACTCCTTTTCTAATTTACTCAATAACAAATTGAACGTGATTGTCTACAACTTCGTGGACATGCTCAGTCATGCAAGGACTGAAATGGAAGTGATCAAAGAACTGGCAGACGACGAGCCGGCTTACCGCAGCATTACTTCATCCTGGTTCGATCACTCACCTCTTCTCGATATCATCAAAAAGATCGCAGATAACAATTGCACGATGGTGATTACAACCGACCACGGCACTATTCGGGTGGAAAATCCTGTGAAAGTAATTGGCGACAGGAATACCAATTCAAATCTGCGCTATAAAGCAGGGAAAAATCTAAACTACAATCCAAAGGAAGTATTCGAAATCAGGAATCCAGCCGATGCATTTTTACCGAAGATCAATGTAAGTACCTCCTACATCTTTGCCATGAATACTGACTTTTTTGTTTATCCCAACAATTACAACCAGTTCGTCAATTTTTACCAGAACACCTTTCAACATGGAGGGATATCCATGGAAGAAATTCTTATTCCTTTTGCCGTACTGAAGCCCAAGCAATCCTGATAACTGATCCACAATTTCAACTTCCTCACCCATTAGAACCACTCATCACAATTTTAGTTGATGAGTGTACGAATTATGTTCATTTGTATCCTGAAAAAATCCGGAAACAAAACCAAACAGCGATGAAATCCCTAAGATTAACAATTGCCATCTGTTCATTAACAGCGCTCCTGAGTTCCTGCGGTGAGAAAAAGGATACTCCTCAAGAAAAACCACG
>JBEIHH010000145.1:0-4779 GCA_040381475.1 Crocinitomicaceae bacterium
CGTGCCTCCGTGTCTCCGTGTTGACACAAAAAGTAACCTCCTTATTCCCCCGTGCCTCTGTGCCTCCGTGTTGAGGCAAGAACATTCCTTCAGGTGATCAAACCCTTCGTGTATTTTTCACACTTTCGTTATATTGCAAGCGCAATCACACCACTTTCATTTTATGGAAAAGAAACAATTAGGCTTTTGGGAAATCTGGAACATGAGTTTCGGATTTCTTGGAATTCAGATGGGCTTTGCTCTTCAGAATGGAAATGCTTCCCGGATTTTGCAGGATTTTGGTGCCGATGTGCATGAGTTGTCCTGGTTTTGGCTGGTGGCACCTCTCACCGGTATGATTGTGCAGCCAATTATAGGCTATTACAGCGACCGCACCTGGAATAGATTGGGGAGACGAAAGCCTTATTTTCTGGCAGGTACCATTATCTGCTGTCTGGCTCTGATTGTATTGCCCAATTCCGGCAGTTGGTTTACAGCAAAATCTGCCCTCATGATCGGCGCAGGTATGCTCATGCTCATGGACGCCAGTATCAATGTGGCCATGGAACCATTCCGTGCGCTCGTGGCAGACAACCTTCCCGACAATCAAAGAACATATGGTTTTACCATTCAGACTTTTCTGATCGGAGTTGGAGCAGTGACAGGTTCATGGATGCCCTGGTTTCTCAACAAATTTTGCGGTATCTCGAATGAACCATTGCCCGGACACGCTCCCGACAATGTCATTTATTCTTTCTATATCGGTGCTGTGGTTTTTATCGTGACCATACTCATCACGATATGGAAGACCAAAGAATACAATCCGGAAGAGTACAGGGTAATTCATGGCGAACCGGAACCCAGTGAAGGCGGTCTGAAAGAAATTTTCACCGACTTTGCCAAAATGCCCGCCACGATGCGTCAATTGGGCCTCGTGCAATTCTGCACCTGGTTTGCTTTGTTCAGCATGTGGGTGTTTACTACACCGGCATTGGTCGATCATGTATTCAACATTCCGGTCGATGTAGATGGTCATCCCATTGGTGAGGAAGCAACCAAAAGAGCCAATGAAGTAGGCGATTGGGTGGGAATCCTTTTCGGTATATACAATGGTGTCTCTGCGATTTATGCTTTGCTGTTGCCCTATGTGGCAAAAGCCATCGGAAGGAAACGAACCCATGCCTTTTCTCTGATTGCCGGAGGAGCTGGTCTGGTTTCTATCTTTTTTATCCATGATCAATACATGTTGATACTGCCCATGATCGGAATCGGTATTGCCTGGGCAAGCATCCTGGCCATGCCCTACGCCATACTTGCAGGTTCTATTCCTGCCGGAAAAATGGGCGTGTACATGGGAATATTCAACTTCTTCATCACACTTCCACAGATCATCAATGGTATCATTGGTGGTCCGGTGGTAAAGCATCTCTACGAGGGAAAGGCCATTTATGCCATCGTGCTCGGTGGAATCTTCATGCTTTGCGCGGCTGTTACTGTTTTATACGTGAAGGAAAACAACAATATCCGTATGAATAAGGCCTGATCGGACTTTCGTATCTTTGCGGGCCCCATTTTGAACAATATGAGTGGTTCCCGACATCTTGTTGCTTCGCGTTTACCGACCATCTACGGAGACTTTGTCATTGAAGCTTTCAGTGGCGACAGTGATCAAATGCCTCACCTGGTTCTCAGAACCGAATTCGATACTGCCACGCCGGTGAATGTGCGCATACACTCAGAATGCCTTACCGGTGATGTATTCAGTTCCACACGCTGCGATTGTGGCGAACAACTGGCGGCTTCCATGAAGTACGTGGAGGATCACCGAGGTGTGATCATCTACCTTCGCCAGGAAGGCCGCGGAATTGGACTCGTCAATAAATTGAAAGCATACAACCTGCAGGATCAGGGAATGGACACCATCCGCGCAAATCACGCGCTGGGATTTCATACAGATGAGCGCAACTACGATGTAGCCATCGATATTCTGAAGCATCTCGGAATCAAGAGCGTCAATTTGCTGACCAACAATCCCGATAAAATCGATGCGTTTACCAATTCAGGCATTCAAGTGGTCGAGCGCATTTCACTCATGATAGAACCACGTCCTGAAAACCGCCACTATCTGGCCACCAAAAAGAATGCACTCGGACATTTGATTTCATTATAAAAGACTGTGCTGTCTTTTAACGCGAAGTCGCTTAGAGTTTCTTCCATTTCCATTTACCATTCCAGAGAAAAGCGCCTGAAAGAACGCCGATCAGGATGAAATATATGTAGTCGGATGTCCATACGAGGTGAATTGGCCATTTCCAATCGTAGACCATGTACCACGCGGCGGCAATGTAAACTGTAACTGTGATAATCTCCACGACAAATCCGGCAACTGCATTGCCACTGCCTTCAACAGTTGCAAGTAAAATGCTGGTGAAAGAAAAAATCATCATGGCTGGCAAGACTATGTGCATGCTGTCCACGATTTGCTCCACAACCAATGGATCGGTAGTAAATAAATCAGCGATGGCTTTTGGATATAACCAAAGGCCATGACTTAACAACAGTATTCCACCCAGATTCAGCAACATCATTCTGAGCATTACTTTGTGTAATTCATGTTGCCTTCGTTCGGCGATCAATCCGGAAATGTATGTCTTCGCGGTGGTCGAAAATCCTCCGACACTCACGTATGCCAGCGTGTACATATTGCGCACGATGAATGAAGATTGCAATTCCCGCTCTCCCATGCTTTCAACAAAAACATAGAAAACCACCCAGATACCAAGACTGGTTACAAGCTGGAATGCGATGGGAGTGCCAAGTCTGGCAATGGCTTTTGTGTATGCCGAATTGAACGACAAAAGCCATTTCTGCAATTGATATGATTGTTCAATATCATTAACCGATCCTTTCGTATCGTATCGTCCGGCAACCTTCCATGTATAAACAAAAGCGAACAAAAGGGAAATTGCCTCTGCAATAATGGTTGCAAGGGCAGCACCATTCATGCCCATTTCAGGAAATCCCCAATTGCCAAATACGAATAAATAGTCGAGTACAATGGTTACCGATGCCATGATCATCGTAGTATACACCAACGGTCTCGTGTGTGCAATGCCCGACCAAAATGAATTGAGCACCAGAAGAGGAGTGTAAAAGAAAAATCCATAAGCGCGGTACTCAATAAATTCGCGCATATAGTTTTTGACATGTGTCGATTCGATGTAACGATCAATCAAACCGGGTGCAACGTAATAGAGTAGTACAAATTGAAAACCTGCAAGAAGAAGTGAAATCGCGAATGCATTGCCCGTAATCTGACCGGCTTTGTTTAACTCTGATACACCTTTTCTGCGGGCGACTAAAATCTGCGTGGCATTGCCAAGACCAACTCCAAGCATAACCAGTGTGATATAAATCAAACCCACGAACGACGCAGCACTCATGGCATTGCTATCGACCTGGGCAACAAAGTAATTGTCAATAAAAGCTACTATGAACTGAACGAATATGCCCAGACTGATTGGAATCGCAACCTGAAGGATACTTGCCGTATTTGTTTTTAATGAATTGTCCGACGATTCCATATACGTAGTTTAACGCAATTCTCCGCTTTCATACATTTCTACAATGTACTTACTCCAGTAAATCGAATTTTTTGCCCATTGAATTTTCAGATCGAGTTGTTCTTCTTCGGTCAGCCTCCATGGCCGGTCTTCACGTCTCATGCGCTCAACAAGATATGACATGATCACACTCGATGCAGCGCTTACATTCAAGCTCTCCGTAAAACCATAAGTAGGAATCTTGATGTAAACATCTGCCTTTTCCATTGCAACCTGCGATGCACCCGTCAATTCGGTTCCCATGACTACAGCAGTTTTACGCGACAAATCCAGATCATACAATGATATTGTTTCTGCATGCAGCGCGGTCACAGCGATTTGATATCCCTTTGCCCGCAGTGCTTCAAAACAGTCTTCTGTATTGTTCTGTGTTTTGTTGTAACGATGCATGGTAAGCCAGTCATATGCCCCGCGGGCGATGCGCCTGTGATGAGCGAATGTGTGTGCGTTTTCAATGACATGAATATCCTGTATTCCCCATGATTCTGCGCTTCGCTGAATGGCGCTTGTGTTCTGCGCCTGGTATAAATCCTCCATCACCAGCGTAATGTATCGTGTGCGGTTGCGCACAATCTCATCGAATAAGATTTTCTTCCGATCGGTGAGATGCTCTGACAGTAATTCGTAAAGCCTTCGATTCATGAACATAATAAAGAAGGCCGGAAATTACTCCGGCCTTCCAGTTTCTGAAATCAGATAGTGATTACTTCACTTTTGTCTGAAGCTCAGCACCAGCCTTGAAACGTACAACGTTCTTAGCTTTGATCTGGATTTCTTTACCAGTCTGTGGGTTACGTCCTTTACGTGCAGCGCGCTTTGTTACGCTGAAAGAACCAAAACCTACGAGAGCAACACGGTCGCCCTTCTTAAGAGCCTTAGTAGTAGTTTCAATGAAACCATCAAGGGCCTTCTTTGCATCAGCCTTTGACATCTTTGCATTTGAAGCCATTGCTTCGATCAATTCTGCTTTGTTCATGTAATTTAATTTGTTTTTAATTATAAAATGACGGGCTTTTCCCTGTCTGACACCAAATGTAGAGAAAGATATCTTCTGAAAGCAAGAGTTGACGCGGGTTATTTGCATATTTTGTTGAAAAATGCCCGTCTGTGTTAATAAAACAGGCCTTTTCCATCCAATTTCGCCCTAAAATGGGGCTTTTCACACGTGTTGAAAACC
>JBEIHH010000146.1:0-4719 GCA_040381475.1 Crocinitomicaceae bacterium
AGAATCACTTTTAATAGGTCGTAATACAAATCTGCCATCTCAATTATTGGATGGCTCAAAGATGGATCAACTCATTTTCCCCACAAGTTTTGGACTTGATCCAGAGATATCCGTTTTTCTGTCAAGAAATAATATTGACTGCGTTTCGAAGGATCAATTGAAAAGAGCTGCACCAAGCATACCCTTAAACATCGCCGAAGGTTCGAGCCGATTCACAAACCGGATAGAAGAAATTTTTTCTGGGTATTCTTCAAAGATCAAATTTTGAATGCTTTATCGAATCCGCCACCGACAACAGTCAGTTTGACGCAACGTCTTACGACCGATCATGGAAGGCCCCGAAGCCTTATGTGTTTCAGGTCCTGCCTACGACATATGTCCCTCGTCCAGCCCGAACCTAAAGCCCATGCGCTTACCGGTTGCCAGACTAGCGCTGTTGGTTACGCTCTGTATTTCTTCCACCGTTACCTGTTGCAGATTTTCATACGGCGGGGTATAGAGGTCAAAATCCAGGGTGTAAAGAATAGCGCTTTCGATGACACTTTTCATGGCCTCTTTGTCCAACTTGTTGTTCAGAAAATCATTGTACAAATAGCCTAGCTGCCTTTTGCCCTGAACCAGAAAATGATTCTCCTTGTTGACGAAAATCCTCGCTATCAGATAGCCCACATCAGAAACGCGCTGGTATTTGAATGAATCTGCCAGGAAATTGTATACGTTGATGATGCCGACATAAGAATTGTCGTCATTGTCCTTCAGATAACTCGAACGCCAGATACTGTGGGACTTATCGAATTGAAATACATTGGTGTGCATATAAAACACCAGTACATCGCCTGCTATTTTGATTTCAGCCTGAAAGTCACCGCGATCACGGTAGTGAAAATCGACCCTCGGATCGGCATTGCCAAAGTTTTGACGGACGTCATTGACCACTTCTGAAAGAACACCCTTCATATCAGCGAAAATTCTCACTGTATTGTGGTATACATCCTGCTTCAGTACAGCTTTTTCCCTCACTAAACGGTATATCGTTTCCTTGGCTTCTGACATGTTTCGAATTTTCACAAATGTAACAGACAATCGAATCGGGAGCTAAAAATCGGCCTACCCTGAAAAAACAGGTCCAACTGAAATATGTTGAGCTTTGTGTTGTTATTTGGCTGCGTGAAAACCGTTTGGGTAACATATACAGTGGCCGTTCTTATCTTACTGCTGGCCTCCTCTGCGATGCACGGTCAATATTTGCTCAAATGGGCTGATCAAAAAGAGACTACGCTGTCTTTCAGCAATCCATTGGCCCGACATGAGGCTTTGATGAAAAAGTACTACAGCAGCATTGATGAGGGCTATCTGAAAACACAAATCGACACCTTCAGCATCGATAGTACCCTATTCGCGAATCTTCAAAAAGGAGAATTATACGTGATCGGATCATTCTCATTTTTGCCCGATAGCAATATTCTGAGCTCACAGGGATTTAATCTCCGGAAAAAAGCACCGGCATTTAATCGGGGCAATATTCAGTCGGCTGCAGACAAGGCACTTTCTGAATACGAAAACAAAGGATATCCTTTCGCATCTCTAAGTATTTCTTCATTCAGCGTTCAGGACAAACGGGCCGACCTGGTCTATTCAATTAGTCCCGGGCCACGCATAACAATGGACAGCCTTATTATACGATCGCAAAATAAACTGCCCAACAGATACATCCGGCAGTACATCGAATTCAAACAAGCTAGCCCGTACGAAGAAAACAAGCTACAATCAACAGAAAGAAAATTGCGCGAGCTTCCTTTTGTTACCATTCGTCAAGCTCCGGAAATCAGGTTTTACCAAAACAAAGCCGATCTTTTTCTTTTTCTTGAAAAAAAGAAGGCCAACACCTTCAATGGTATAGTTGGAATTCGTCCCGATGATCAAACAGGTAAAGTAAATATTACAGGTGACGCTGAAATACGGCTTCTGAACGCATTCAACGGCGGCGAAGAGTTCTATCTCAATTGGCGCAAACTGCAACTACAAACCCAGGACCTTACAACCAAGCTCCTCCTGCCCTACTTGTTCTCCACGCCTATTGGCGTTGACGGCAATCTGAAAATTTACAAGAGAGATACAACGTTCACAAGTGTAAAAACTGCCGCCGGCATCTTGTTTCTTGCAGGAGGAAATAACCGCATCCGGCTTTTTGTAGAACGAAATACCAGCAATCAACTTTCGACCTTCGCCAATGCCTTGCCTTTGGCGAATGTGAATTCTTCCCTTTACGGTTTGTCAGTTCAATATGAAAAACTTGACTACCGTTACAATCCGCGCAAAGGATTTGCACTGCTTCTGGAAGGAGCCACAGGTTCCAGAAAAATCAACGCAACCAACCTCAGCGATGTTCAATCAACAGATGCCTCGAAAAATGTATTCCGTGTTGAAGGTCAGATCGACTATTATATTCCTACCTGGAAAAAGCAATGTGTTTATGCCGGTTTTCGCGGCGCCGGAATCTTCACCGAAGGTATTTTTGAAAATGAAATGTATCGGATTGGCGGAATTCGCACATTGCGCGGTGTGGATGAAGAAAGTCTATTTGCTTCCAGCTACCTTGTTTCCACCATCGAATACAGATTGTTGTTTGAAGAAAATTCAGCTCTTTATTTATTCGCAGATCAATCGTGGTATGAGAAGAAGGGACAAAGTTCTTTTATCACTGATACACCGCTGGGATTTGGTGCCGGGGTAAATTTCGAAACCAAGGCGGGGATTTTTACTTTCAATTATGCATTGGGTCAACAATTCGATAATCCACTACTTGTGAGGAATGCGAAGATTAGTTTTGGTTTCCGGAATCTGTTCTGATTCTTTTTCAACACGGATACACTGAGGCACGGAGGAATACGGTGGTTTATTTTTTCAACACGGAGACACGGAGACACGGAGGAATAAGGAGGGAGAAGTGATGCAGAGGGGATTCTAACACGGAGGCACGGGGGCACGGAGGAATAAGGAGTTTTTTTTTCGACACGGAGAGACAGAGACACGGAGGAAAACGGAGTGTTCTTTTTATTAAATTGCATTCAAAATCTGCCTATGAAAAAGCTCTTCTCTATTCTGACTTTTGCCTTACAAATATCAATTTCTCTCGCACAAGTGCCCTGCAGAGAAGTGGTAGGCTACTATCCCGGATGGCAATGGTACGACCGCAACAAGCTGGTAAAACCTTCTTCCATCGACTATAGCAAATACACTTTGCTGCAATATGCGTTCATGAACATGGACGCAGATGGTAATCTGGTCATCACCGATCCATGGGGCGATAAAAATCTACTGCTTGGCGATATAAACTGGAACACCTCACCGGCCGGATATGACGCGGCGTATGATCTGGGCAATCCCGACTATCATATTCCCAATACCAACCTCGCTTATTATGCGCACCTGAACAATGTGTCTCTGTTGATGTCAATCGGCGGCTGGACCCTGAGCACTCATTTCGCCGGCATTGCTTCAGATCCTGCAAAGCGTCAAACTTTTGCATCCGACTGCGCTTATATATGCGAACTGTATGACCTCGACGGAGTGGATATCGACTGGGAATATCCGACGGACGATACACAGGGCGCCAACTTCACTTTGTTGCTCAATGATATCCGCACTGCGCTTGACGCCGCAGAAATTGAACTTGGACGCACGCTCTATCTGACAGCAGCGGTAAGCGCCGGAACGTATATGCAATACATCGAGTGGGCAGAAGTATCTGAAATTCTGGATATGATCAACCTGATGAGCTATGACTACTATGGCACGTGGGATCCTATGCTCAATCACAACGCACCGCTTTATGATCCGGAACAAGGAACTGAAGACTTTTCATGCAATAGTTCCGTACAAAGGTTGCTCACCGAATTCAATGTCGCACCTGATAAGATCAATATGGGAATACCATTTTATGGCCGAACCCAGCTGAGCAGCACAACGCCAACTTTGTTTGGAACAGGCAATGGAAGTGTTGATTATACTCACTTTGGCATTGACGAGGGAACACCGCTCTATTACAATGTGCTGCTGCAGCAGGATAACTTCTCCGCTTACTGGGATGATGAAGCCAAGGTGCCTTATATGATTTCAACTCAAAACAATTCGTTCTTGAGCTATGACAACGAACAAAGCGTAGAGGAAAAGGCGCAATACATTGTAGACAATGGATTGAGGGGTGCCATTATTTGGGAAATCACCGGGGATTATATTGAGACAGCGCCCGGCAGCGGAATTATCGCGGGCACTCCGCTTGCAGATAAAATTGAGGAAGTCTTTTGTCAGGCACCTGAAAATGTGGCTGAAACCGAAGCTTCATTGGAGTTGTACCCAAACCCTGCATCGTCTTTTGTAACAATACAAACAAAAGGCATTGAAGCGCAGACGATAAAAATTGAGGACGCATGTGGAGCCTTGGTTGCTGAAGAAAAAACGAACGGGGGCAGCGTTAGTATGAACATCAGTCAGCTGCCACAAGGGTATTATATCATTACCATAGGAAACTTGAAAAAGCCCTTGATCAAAACCGTGGGTTAATCGTTCTCATTTTACGCCCTTCGTTCCTTTGCGTGAATGATTCTCACGAAGAAGCCAAGAGGCCGCAGTAAACAAAGAACGTCATATAATCCTTCGTGCACCTTTTGCGCCCTTCGTTCCTTTGCGTGAATGATTCTCACGAAGAAGCCAAGAGCA
>JBEIHH010000147.1:0-4661 GCA_040381475.1 Crocinitomicaceae bacterium
ATAAACAGGAGGAACGAAGCACTTAAAACCAACCTCTTCCTTCTCCAACCATTCTGAAAGGCCATGGAATACTGATAAGAATTATGATGAAAGCCACCAGGTAATAGAAAAAAATAATTCGATGTTTAGACCAGTGTTCACTTTGCCTTTTAGCCTTCGAATAGCCAATGGTCACCAAAGCAATGGCCAGCAGCATACCAAGCAGGTGCTCTACAATATAGAAGCGGCCAACAGGGTTTTTCATGATATGTCCTGCTTCAATGGCTGAAGCTATAACAGGACTTACAAAGTAAAGCAGCAATCCGATAATCAGTTGCGTGTGCAGGCTTATCAAAGAAAAAAGCGCCAGTTTTCTTTCATTCTCCTTAAAAGGTCTGTACATCCTTACAAGGCTATCAATAATTGTAGCCATTAAAAGTATAATGGCAACCCATCTCAGGGCGGAATGAAGGTGAAGTAGTCCTGTATACATCGTTGGTGACTTTGCGTCAAAGCTAAATAAAAATGGCTCCAAACGCGACTAATTAATTGGAGTAAACTGCTACATCGCGCAGTATCACTACATTAAATTCTAAAACAACCACAGTTCTTTTTGGTACGAAGACTTGAACTGCAGACCTTTGCCGGAATGAATCGTGTTTTGTATAACGTAACTTGCAGTGTTGATCCGGAGGTGCATGAAGAATGGCTTGACTGGATGATGTTCAGTCATATTCCTGACGTTATGAAGACTGGATTATTTCTGGAAAACAGAATTTGCAGGATCAGAGAATATGAAGAGAATGGTGTTACCTATGCCATACAATATATCTGCCGAAGCCGGCAGGATCTTGACCGTTATATGAAGGATTTTGCACCTGCGCTTCAGGAAGAACATAGCTCACGATATGGAACGCGGGTTGCTGCTTTCCGGACGGTGCTCGAAATCGTTCATGAAGGAAAGGCTCCCTTCGCAGATGTTTATCCAAACTAAAGTGTTAAACGGATATTATGGCGCTCCGGTATTTTGATTGACCCATCAAACTTCTATTTAATCGGCTTCATGAAATTCAGCTGAATTATTCTTCTCGTTTTTTTCGTTCATGATATTGTCAAAATCAACTCGAATAACAAAATCAGCATCAGGATCGTAGATCCAGTAGTAGGTGATTATGACTTCTATATCCGCAGATGTTCCAGGATCAAGTACCGGGATTCTTTCCTGAATGACATGCGTAGTAATCATTTCCTCATCTATCCAATCTCTGACTTCAATCTGCATGTTTGTTTCAAGTGAGGGTATGTTACCATTGTTGGCAATGGATAACACCATTCGAGTGCCATCAGACAATTCATCATAATTGATCCATTGATTGATATAGCCATCCGGGCCATCAGGCTTATTGAGCAGTACCAAATCAAAATACTCTCCCTTCGATAATTGAGGAATTTCTTCTGGCCTTTTGAATACAGGATTACTTTTCCAGTAATCTGCGGTGTATTTGTTCACCACTGCATCATCATCCTTATAGATCATGCCATCTTCAATGCATTGCGACCTATACAAATCGATGTAAGCGAATATTTGCTCAATTGCCTCCTTCCGCAAAATATCGATTGAATAATTGCCCCCCTCTCGCACAGATTGCATGGATGTATAGACCATGCACCAATCCACATCGAAATAAATCTGTGACATAATCAAACCGAAGACATAAGCAGCAGCTCCGCTTTCCGGATGAGCCTGAGCAGCCTTATAAACACCCTTCATGGCCAATACAGGATTGAAATAATCATGCATTGCCTGTATATACGAAAGAAGCACAAGATCATGGTAGTGGAATGATTTAACTTTCCCCGGCAGTTCCTCATTAGGGTATTCAGGTGCCATAAGCAATGAGTCCATCTCGCTACTCTGCAGTTTATACTTCTTTATCAGATGCGTTTTAAATATTTCGAGATTTCCGGACTCTCCGAAGCTAAATGCATTCACGAGAGCAATTTTCACATCCAGTCCAAATGCGCTATGATCGAAAAACTGCAAGTGTTTTTCTTTCAACTCCGGACGCTTTGCGGAAGAATCACTTGACAGAACCAACAACTCTTCAATCAGCGGATAGTCCTTATATACGTTCGCAAAAAAAGTGGAGGTCAGCGGAGAATCAGCCTTCGAAACATAGGTCATGCAAATCAAAAGAGAGGCTACCGACAATTTGATCATAAGAGTCATGGAACAAATAAACAGAAAAGAATTATTGTTTCTTCTTCTTCATAAAAGAAACAACACCCGTGTAGTCATTCATTTGAAGAATCAGTTTGTAATTGCCATCTGAGAGCATACTGATATCGACGAAGTATTGATGAAATCCTTTCGGAACTGCATCATCTTCAATTTCGACAACTGCATTGCCTTTGGCGTCATAAGCGCGAATGATCAAATCTCCTTCAAGAGGAGTGATAAAACGGATGAACATGCGGTCATCGCCGGGATTGGGATATGGAGGAAATACTTCCAGGCCTGTAGAAGCGGTTGGCCTGCAAATCTGATTGTCGGTCAGATTTGTTTCATTATATGTCAGAGGCGAAGTTTCTGCTGTCACACAGATATAGGGAAATTGCGATCCGATGAAATTGGGTTTAGAAACGAAGGGATAAATCATGCTTTCTCCCGGCAAAAGCTGTCCTGTCCACTCTTCCATGACAGGAGCGTCATTACCGATTTGCCATGTAAAAAGAATTTCACTGATAACAATGTTGCCGGTATTCATAACCGTGGCCTGCATATCAGCTGTTCCATCGGTTGCAATCCATTGCACATCACGAAGTGCTATATCGTATAAGGGCGCAGCAATGGTGATGATAGTTCCAGTTGTATCTGTGCAGCCTGCATCATTGTATACAACTACCTGAGTATATGCGGTGCCGTTCAATGTAAAAATGTGAACTGGATTCAATTCTTCACTCTCCTGTGTATCTCCAAAATACCAATGAGCTCTAACGGCATCAGGCGTAGTCAGAACAAACTGAACCTCAAAAGGGGCTTCACCAATCTCAGGAGAGTACTCATATGATGCCACTGGAGGCGCCCACACGGGAATCTGTTGTTCAATACTATTCTCGCACCCATGCTCTGTGATGACCTGCAATTGAATCGGAACAAGTCCGGTCTGATCGAAAACGACTAACGGATTTTGTGTATTGTATGAAGTCTCGTTTCCAACAAGCCAATTCCATGTCACTATTACGTCCAGCGATTCTGAAGTTTCATTGAATTGATATGCAGCTCCAAGGCAAGCATTGCTTATAACAAAATCCGGCTGAGGTTTCTCATAGACAGTAATCTCAATTGTCGAATCCGCCACACAACCATTCACTCCGGCAGCAGCAAGCTTCACCAAATAATTGTCAGGTGTTGAATAAAAGTGCGAGGGATTTGGCAGCAACGAGCCTGTTTCGTCACCAAAATCCCATGCATATGAATCAATTCCACCCACTGCATTTTCATCAATGTTTTCATAGAACTGGGCAAGGCTACCTTCGCAATTACCATTGACAGAAAAATCTATCTCTGGCACCGGCTTTACTTCAACAAAACCAGTTATACCCGACACACAGTTATTGGCATCGGTTGTTTCCAAAAGCAGAGGATAAAATCCAGGTTCATCGAATGAAACGGTTACATCAGTTCCCGAGTAGAAATTCCCGTTGATAGTCCAGTTGTAAGAAGTCACCGTAGCTTCTCCCGGCTGGCTGTTTTCCGTAAATGTCAGTGGCAGATTCTGACACTGTTGATCAACGGTAAATGAAGGAATCGGCTTCTGAAAAACATGCACAGGTTGTTCTAAAAAATTAGAACACCCATCTGTTGTAGTAACAGAAAGCTGAACCATAAAATCGCCAGAAACATCATAAGAATGAGCTATTGTAGATCCGCTGCCGATTTGTGCATCACCGAAACTCCAGTTCCACGATGAGGCTATACCTGCGGTAAGCAATGTTGCCTCGAAAATGGTGGTGCCATCTTCGCACAATCCTTCCGCCGAAAAACTGATCTGGGGTGCAACACCGATAATGGCAATGATAGCTGTATCCCGCAATATGCAGTTATTGTTATTGACCGCTTCTACCCAATAGCTTCCTGATTCGGTGATGAGAATTTCAGGTGTTTGCTCTGAAGTACTCCACTGATAGCCTATGACATTTTCCGGAGAAGGTTCTAAGTCGATGCTGTTGCCGGAGCACAACTCAGCATCACCACCCAATGAGAACTCTTGGGCAAAATTATCCACTGTAACTTCAATACTTCCTGTTGTGCTGCATGCATTGTCGTCTGAAATGGTCACCGAATACGAACCCGCCGTGCTGATTTCTCTGAAGGAACCTGTGCTGTTGTCATCCCACAAAAAATTGTATTCTGCATCATCCAGTTGTGTATCCCAGGTGTAAGTTTCTCCGCTGCAGATAGTGACATTGCCAGGCTGGACATTACCAGGATAATTCACACTTACTGTATCATGAATAACACGGCCAAAAGTATCTGTCAATGTAACAATATAATCGCCGGGATCGCTCACCGTGCGGCATTGTGTCTGGGGACCATCCTGCCACTGGTAAGTTAAAAATCCGGGTGAAGCACAAAGCGTAGTTTCACAAAATCCGTAAGGAACCGAAACATCTTCCAT
>JBEIHH010000148.1:0-4655 GCA_040381475.1 Crocinitomicaceae bacterium
ACTGAGTTTGCGCCGCGTCACCCACATGCACATTTTTGGCGCTGAAGTCAATGACTGCGACAATGTTTCCATTTTCATCGGTCACATTGGATTTCGAACCCGATGTGGTTTTCCAGTCACCAAGTGAGACAACCCCTTCAATCTCGAGTTGTTTGATTCCTTTATAGATAAAATCCACTTCCACACCTTTGTGCAGTGCATCCAGTCCCAGAATATTGTAGTACAACGTACCGTCAGATGTATTAACCTGTGGAAGGAAAGAAGGTGGTTTGTTCTGCCAGTTCGTATAGTAAAAATTGACATTCGCAGCATAGGCAGGGTGGTGTATGCTGTATCCACCCTCCAGCGCATATACCTTCTGATTCTGTGAATTGACCACCTCCTGATTGTTGTTGTCAAAAACCAGATTCATTCTTGGGGCAAGGTTCAGATATCCAAGATTCATGAACACGTTCTGATGATCGTTGATATTGAAATTGGCTCCGGCCTTAATTGTACCGCCATTATACCACTTCTGCGGGGTGGTTGAATAACGCGCCTCTGAAGACTCATTGGTGTATGGCTTGGCACCAAGTATGTAGCGTTGCGTATTTCCAATCATGATGAAAGTGGTATCGTTGACTGTCGTCACCGCATTATTTGGCGCGGCGATGAGATAGTCTGTGCCGTTATAAAAGAAACGATCACCATGACCGACAACCTGTTCGAAAACTTCACCATCAATGACCAGGTCCTTTTCGCGGTAGTAGTCTACCCGCTGATACCCGGTTCGTGAGCCGGATACAGTTAGAAATGTCGTCCATTTGTCCTTCTTGTATTCAAGCTGACCAAAGAATCCGCCCCACTTCACATAAGCATCATTGTAATATTCGATTTTATCACCTGCCCTGCGTACAGCATTCTGAAAATTAGGATCACCGATAAATGCTCCGTTTACCTGATTGGCATCAGAATTACTATCGATGGCATAATCACCGCCCATCAGGTCATAAACTGTCTGATAATGAGTGCCGCGATAGTAGCGTGCATCCACGCCAAAAAGCGCTGAGAGATTCTTTTTAATGCGATAATTCCATGAAGAGAGCACTCCATACCAGAAATGGTCATTGTTACTCGAGCGCAGATAATTCGTTGCAGCGCGTTCCGTTGGATGGTATAAAACGGAAGGAGCAGCCAGCATATTACCGTCATAAACAGACTGAATATTGAGCTGACCGGTTTCCTTGATTCTTCCGACAGAATTTTTCATGCCGGTACCTCCTCCTTTTCCGATAGAAAGGTATGCCACGGTGGAAACTGTAAGTTTCTCTCCTGCTGTCCAGAAGTGCGACAGATTGAACTGAGGTTTGTGATAATAATTTACTCTGTCGTTGAACTGTCCATCATTACCAATATCCGGAAATGAATTACCCATATAATTCACATCATAGGAAGTACTTCCCCAGTTCGGATTATATGTGAGACCGCGTTCAACCTGATTATAAGCTGCGAGTATGGAATCGGAATTGATGCCAAGCTTGTCTGAAAATTCCTTATTGTAAACCGCGACTGGCAGTCGGTCGAATCGCATACCATGCTTCTGTGGCGCGCCATTGGCGCTGATGCTGAACAGATGATTGGTGAACTGTTTCTGAATCTTGACAAAATAGGACCATGCATCGGTGAAGGTCGCATCAGCCCAATTGCTACCCCATTTGCGGGAGCCGGCAAGCGTAACGCCCCAGCCATTCCCGAAATTACCGGAGTTGAAACCGATGGCCGTGCGGTAAAGTCCATAATTATTCACCTCCTGCTTGGCTGTCAGGTTACGTTTCTGGTCGATACCTTTGGTCAGAATGTTGATTGTTCCGCCGACAGAAGCAATGGCCAGTTTTGAAGCACCTAGACCGCGTTGAACCTGCATGGTTCTGGTGATTTCACCAAGACCGTCCCAGTTGCTCCAGTAGACCTGACCATTTTCCATGTCATTCACGGGAACACCATCCACCATTACAGCCACATTGCGCTGATCGAATCCGCGAATGGTCACGCGGGCATCACCGCTACCACCGCCTTGTTCAGTAGCGTAAGCACCGGGGGTACTGTTCAGTACCATCGGAAGGTCTCTGGTTCCAAGTTCCTCCTGGATCATCTTCGAAGTAATGTTGGAATAAGCGATCGGCGTTTCCCTGGACTTAGCGACATCAGCAGCAATTTCGACCTCATGCAGCATGGTTGAATGAAGATTAAAATTCAGGTTAACCGTTTTCGTTGTAATTGTTACAGATTGTTTTTCTGTTTCATAACCTACATAAGAAGCGCTGACCTCATACTTTCCTGGCGCCAGTTGCAATTTGAATTCACCATTGACACCGGTCACAGTGCCTGAGCCATTGCCTAATATGACAGTGGCTCCGATGAGAGTTTCACCGGTATCTCCATCTTTGATGATTCCCTTTAAATCATAAAGCTGAGCACCCGCAGAAACAGCACAAAATATGAGCACAAAGCTGAGTAAACGCTTCATAAACGCGCGATTGTATATAACAGAAAAATTTCTGGTTATTATTTTATCGTGACCTTCACAACAGTACTTCTTGAGTCACTGAAATTCACACGAACAAAATAAACTCCGGGATCGGCTTGCTCTGCGTATAACTCAGTGTATGAGCCATTCTGGTTCCTGGATTGCACAGGGACATTCTGACCCAGCAGATTGAATAGTTGCACAGAAGTTGCCGGTTCGCTGGTTCTCACCAGTAAGCGGCCATCAGTTGAAGGATTCGGAAAAACGTTAACCACCGGAGCTGTGCGTTCATTCACCGAGATCTCCAGACAAGAGCAGGTATGACTACCTAAACGAGTCCAATCTTCGTTAGGGAGTGAGTCATACTCAAGTGTCACATTAAAAAATGGTGACGGATTAACCGATACACCTTGTTGAACGCTTTCCTTGCGCACCAGGGTTTGATTCACAGTCCACCATGAGCCTGCGCTGCCATCATAAGGGAATTCATCACTCCAGGCTTCGCCGGCTACCATTGCAGGATCACCGATCATTCCAAAAATGTCAACGTAATTCCATGAAGAACCGTTGTATTTCTGAAGTGACAAAGCATCGTTGCCATTGAAATACATTGCATAGCTCACGTCATATACAGGGCACAAAAAAGTATCCGCAAGTGCCTGAAGCTCCGGGTCTACCATACATTCCTGACCTGGGCATGGCTGGTTGGGGTCAAGCTTTTCAATCACTACCACAAAAACATCGTAAGGCTGTATGACATGATTACCCAGATTAATCATAGCCTGACTATTCGCTTCACCCGCAGTAGCTCCGGTTCCGTTGTTATAGCGGATTAGACGGTAGTTGCCATTCATTCCAATTGGATTCGGTGTAGGGTTGTAGATTTCCAGTGCCTTGTTGTTGTTGGTACCTTCCACATATTCAGAGATGAAAAGTTCAGAGCACTGAGAATAGAGTGCATTGGCAGCAACAGCCAGAAGAGAGAAAAGTAGAGTTTTTTTCATTGTTCCATTTTTATTAAACAAGAGGGCAAAAGTAGCCACAATAGCATTAGAATGAATAGTTGGGAACAATTTGTTGATAGAAGATTAACGCATCCTTCAATATTGAAAGTGCCCCATCAAAACATCGCTTTTATTCTGTCGTTAGGAATCAAATGATAAGCATGACCAATCATTGCGCTAAAGACAATTTTCATGCTATTCCACAAAAAAGCGATTATCACGGCCGACCTGTTTTGTATAGGCAATTATCGTTATGTGAGAAGAATATTTCTAAAAGCACAGAATCATCCGGTAGGTTTTCTCTCGGTACACGCAATACTGCAAGCCTATTCTCTGATGACTCTGGTCCCGGCTTAGGGATTGGAGAACAGTTTAGGTTACAAATCACCGAAAGACTCAATAATAAATGTTTTGCCGACTACATCACATCTAAAAATGGCTCATATACCGCGAAAAACCACTACCACATTGGATGGTCCGTGCTCTTTTATCCTGGAAAACCAAGAGACTTTTCGAAACTACTTCAACCATACATTGTTGCTGGTCATTGTTTCGATTATGGCGTGGTAATGGAGCAAGGCAACCCTCAAAATTAGGCCGACAGGACGAGCATGGCCTCCCAGACCGGTTTTGGAACCCATATTAACATTAACTCAAAATTGGATTGTTCCATTTCTGGTCAATACATGCTTGATTTCGGAAAGGAAATTCACACCGAAATCGAGACTGATGCGATACATATTGAAAAGCTTGATTACAGCTCGCCTCATGGTCACCTGCTGATCACAATGAGTTTCAATTACAATTTTGCTAATCTGTGGTAATTCCACATCAACAATTATCCGTTAATTTCGAGTTGTAATGTCAATCGTCAATTTGACGAACTTTACGACCGATGTGTTTTGTGAAAAGAATACTGGTAATATCATCTATCCTACTGTTTGCTCATGTGCAAATTGCTCATGCGCAAACATTCGGCAACGAATGGATTGATTACCAAAAGCAATACTGGAAATTTCCGGTTGTGGCCGACGGGTTGTATCGACTCAACTACACCGATCTGCTCAACGGTGGGTTTCCGGTTTCCAGTTCCAATCCACAAAACATCCGCATTTTCGGCAGGGGTGCAGAAATTCCCATTGTGA
>JBEIHH010000149.1:0-4651 GCA_040381475.1 Crocinitomicaceae bacterium
GCATAGAGCTAAGAGAATGTTCGTATAGCTATGGCGATATAATTTGTGCAATATAGTATGTATGATGTAACCTTCATTTAACTATTAGCATTCACTTTCTGGGCAATCGTTTCTCTCTCTCTACAGTTTTCACAATTGATGTAATTTAGATTTATGATACTTAACAGATCATGGAAAGACTACTGATAACAGGGTTGAGCTTCACCTAATCATTGCTCCCGAGGGGAAGGCAGAAATAATAGACATTCAGGGAAAGAACCAATTGCTCATCGAATATGTGACGGACAAGGTGAAACACTTGAAATATCCTCAGTGCTTTGAAGGAAACTCATATCATTTTGCTATTAAGTTTCAACTCATTCCGTCATGATAATCATCTTTAAAACTAATTACTCATGGACATATAAAATGCTAAAGCTCAGATGCGCAAAGGTGTTCTGGAATTCTGTATTCTCGGGGTTCTTCAGCGCGGTGAGGCCTATCCTTCGGATATACTGGCTGCACTCAAAGAATCTAAGCTCATTGTGGTTGAAGGTACTTTATATCCCCTTCTCACACGACTGAAAAATGATGAACTGCTCACCTATCGTTGGGAAGAAAGCCAACAAGGACCTCCCCGAAAATACTACAGCATCACTCCAAACGGAATACAATTTCTGAGCGAACTCAAAAAAACCTGGGATGAACTATCCTATGCAGTAAAACAAACACAAAAAATTCAATAATCACGGCCATGAATAAAACCATTTCTATCAACCTTGGAGGCAGCGTTTTTAATATCGAAGAAAACGCCTATGCCATTTTGAAGGACTATCTTGACAAAATCAAACTCAGTTTTGCAGGTGATCCGGCTGGGGAGGAAATCATGGCTGACATCGAAGCCAGAATTTCAGAGATTTTTCACGAAAACAATACGGACAGAAAGAATGTTGTCATGAATGCGGACGTGGAACGAATGATCTCGGTTATGGGAAAACCCGAAGATTATAAGATGGACGAAGGCGAATCTACCGGCGAACATCAAAAAGACCAGTCATACAGAAGAGGATATTCCAACCCACGTCGCAAAATTTTTCGTGATACAGACGACGCAATTATAGCGGGTGTTTGTTCTGGACTTAGTCACTACTTCCGCTTAGACCCGCAGGTCATTCGTTTGATCATCGTGTTTCTGACAATCGCAAGTATCGGATTTCCCGGAGTGTTGGGTTACCTGATTTTCTGGGCTCTCGTTCCTGCTGCAACAACCACAGCCGACAAACTGCAAATGCGCGGTGAAGTAGTCAATATCGAAAATATTGGAAGATTCGCAAAGGATGAAGCGAAAAACGCTGCTGAACGCGTTCAGAAATTCGGTAAGCAGGCCACACAAAATATCCAGAGAAACGGCGCTGAACTCGGGCGTGTTCTGGGGAAAATTTTCGCCATCGTCTTCGGTTTTGTTTTCATCATGATGGGCCTTGGTCTTCTCGCAGGTCTGGTGGGCATGCTGGCGTTTTCAGAAGTAAATTTCTTTGGATTTGATGGCAACAACTGGGAAGCCTTGAACAAAGTTATTTTCGGCAGTGATGGCACATTGCATCTGCTGCTTATTGGTTTTGTAATAGCCATGATTGTGCCTGCCATTTCATTGCTTTATGGCGGTATCAGACTCATCACTGGAACTACGCAGCGCATCAGAGGTTTCGGGATCACGATGTTCTCGCTTTTTATCATCGGTATTTTTATGCTCATCTTCGGTGGTGTAAAGACAGGAAGACAGTTCGTGGAAGATGCAGAAATAAACAATTCCTACCTGTATCCTGAAAATGTTGGAGACACACTATTTCTCGATGTTGCGCCGGATGAAGTTTTTATTGGAAGAACATCACACCAACATGACTTCAGCAATCTGGTTAGAACATCAGAGCAGTTCAACTATTATGGTGAACCGATTGAGCTACGCTTTGAACCGACAACTGCCAAACAGTTCAAAGTCACTGTGAGCAGACAAAGCAAGGGAAGCAATATGAACGAAGCCGGCAATTACGCCAAAAACATTGATTACAACTTCACTGCTTCAGGAGATTCGCTCAATCTAATGCCCTGGTTCAAAACCCCTGCATCTGATCTTTACAGAGGTCAGGAAATCGATCTGACGATCCATGTTCCTGTGGGGAAATACGTTCACTTTGGCAACAATGCCTCCCTCCTCACCTGGCAAGCGAACAATGCTGGCGCACTCAGGATGGAGAACGACGGATTAGCCAACCCCGACGATCTGGACTCGGATGATCTCAATGTGAGCATAGATCACCCTGAAATTAAAGTGACCGACGACAGTGTCATTATCAAATCCGGTGATCTGGAGATCAAACAAAGTAGAAATTAAGACGCCTTTTATGAGAAATTGTAATAAAAAGTCCGGAATTCCGGACTTTTTGCTTTTCCAATAATTGGAGATTTTAGAATAATCTGTTAGCCTTGGCAAAAGGCTATCTTCGGCTTCCCAAAATATTTTCATGTTCAAGAACATTGCATTTGTCGTTTCGATTCCATTTTTATTTTTCAGTCAAAGCTTTGCGCAGGCGCAAGACTGGTCAGACCGAATTCATCAGCACGATGTTTCACTCGATGAAATCATTCTTCAAAAGCAGGATGAATGGCCTAACCGTCCAACTGAGCGCGGTCAGGGCTACAAACAGTTGGAAAGATTCGTCTACCTGCATCAATCAAGGTTGAATGATGAAGGAAAGATGCTGTCCGGTAGCGAAACGCTTCGTACATGGGATGAAATCCGGGACTTTAATCAATCCAGGTCACTTGCCGGCAACTGGTTTTCGCTTGGACCTATCATCGATGAGGTAACAAGCCATGATATGATTCAAGGCGTGGGCCGCATGCAGGCCATTGCATTTGATCCAGGGAACCCGCTTTATATGCTGGCCGGCGCTCCTGCCGGAGGTATCTGGAGGAGCTTTAACGGCGGTCAGACCTGGTCAACCAACACAGACTACCTGCCAACTTTGGGGGTTTCCGCTATTGCATTCGATCCGGCTAATCCGATGATTGTGTATGCAGGCACAGGCGACCGTGATGCAGCAGATGCGCCAGGCATGGGTGTACTTAAAAGCGTCGATGGAGGAGAAACCTGGGCATTTTTCAACTCAGGAATTGAAAATGCGACTGTCGGTTGTATACGCTTTCAACCCGGAACAGGACATGTTTTTATTGGAACAGATGATGGCATGTACAAATCAACTGATGCCGGATTAACATGGCAGCAGGCAAGTTCGAACACAGCATCTTACCGTGACTTTGAGTTTCATCCTACCAATGGTCAGATGATCTACGCTACATCATCAGGAAAATTTTACAGAACAGAAAATGGCGGACAAGATTGGGAATGGATTGTTGAGGAAATCGGCAATGGCACGAGAATGTGCATCGCTGTTTCTACCATAGAGCCTGATGTTGTGTATGTGATTAAAACATCAACTTATGCTTTCGCCGGCTTTTATAAAAGCACGGATACAGGATTAACTTTCACTGAAATGAGCACCACGCCGAATATTTTGGGATGGGCAGCAGACGGCAGCAGCACCGGCGGTCAGGCCTGGTATGATCTCTGTCTTGAAGCGGATCCGGAAGTTACTGGTGTCGTTTATGTCGGTGGTATAAGAATGAAAAAATCAGTTGATTCAGGAGCGACCTGGGAAGATATCAATCCCAATTATCTGCACGTTGATCAGCACGAGCTTGCTATCAATCCACACGACAACGACATTTATGTCTGCAATGACGGCGGGCTTTATCACTACGTAGAAAACAGCGAATGGCTCGATATCAGCGGAGGAATTGTAACAGGTCAACTTTACCAGTTAGGTCAGTCACCTCACAATCCAAATCACACACTTTGCGGATTTCAGGACAATGGAACCATGGAATACGATGGTGTTTACTGGCGTCGAAGAGGCGGTGGCGACGGTTTTGAATGCGCATATGATTTTACGCAAGAAAACTGGAGATATGGAAGCATTTACTACGGCGATATCTACCGCACCACCCCATCCGTTGTCAATCAGAAAATCTGCGGTTTCGAAGTATTAGACGTCACGGAAGAAGGCCCCTGGAATACTCCATATAAACTTTCAGAACATGATCCTACTGGAAATACCATGTTTGTCGGGTTGAAGAATGTTTGGCGTTCGGTGAACATCAAGATAGACGAAAAAGACAGTATTCAATGGGTAAAAATCAGCAATAACCTCACCAGCAATAGCTCCAACATCAATGAAATCGAACTAAGCAGTGCAGACAGCAATATGGTGTATGCTGCCAAAGACAACAAAAAATTATACAGATGCAACAACGCATTGAGTGATGATCCCACATGGACAACGTTGAACAATTTTCTGCCGATAGCACAAGCACCGGTCAATGGAATTGAAACCAATCCATTCGATACGAATATTGTTTACATATGCTATGACAATGATGTGTACAAATCTTCTGATCAGGGGCTTACCTGGGTCCTCTTATCTGAATCCTTGCCCGATGTTGTAACAAATTGCATCGTTCTCGACAGAACAGATCCCGGATTGGAAGCACTTTACATTGGCACCGACATGGGTGTTTATTACCGCGATACGATAGTTGGCGAGTTCATTCC
>JBEIHH010000150.1:0-4631 GCA_040381475.1 Crocinitomicaceae bacterium
ACCCGATGTTGCATCAGTGGCCGAACCAAGTGTGGTGGTGGCGCTTTGAACCTGGATGACGGTTCCCGCAGGGATTGAATTACCTGTGTTGTTTCTCCAGATCACAAAACCTTCCGTGCCTCGCGCATTGAGGGCAGCGGTAGCAGAAACTGCCGCATTAAAACCACCGTCGGTAAACTTGATGATGATGTTGTTCGGCAGATCTACCCAATTGACAAAAGCAAAATTGTCGGGCGTGTTGCTGTTGACTGCAATCACAGAGATATCACCCACTGATAGGAAAAACTGTGCTGTGTTAAAAGTCTGCTGCGCGCTATAAGTTGTTCCTGTGCCGTTGGTTGCATAGGCTTTCCAATAAATGGTCGTGTTCGCAGGAAGACCTGTAACATTCAATGTATAAGTACCTGTTCCGAATGTGCCGGTTTCATTCACCTGCGTGCCAGCGCCATTGGCAAATCCATTGATCAGGCTCCATTCAAAACCGCGTGCTGTAACATCACTGCAATTGACCGATGCGATATTGGCTTCAAGTGTAGCGCCAACTGAAGTGATAACTGAAGACGCCGGTGAATTCAAAGTAGGAGCGGCACTTGAAATACCACTGCCCGAAACGGCCACGTTGATGTTAACTGCACCACCTCCGCCGACCACGATGTTGCCGTTGTATGTGGCAACCGCTGAGGGAGTAAATAGTGCATAGATATCTTGAGTATATGCACCACCAGGCTGAGTTAGGTTCAACGACGCAGTAAACGGACCACCTATGTCTGTAGAAAACGTGTATTGAGATATTGCCGAGGAAACAGTAACGTTGGCCAGTGTAAGGTTAGACCCGGTAATGGTAAACATATTCGGACCATAAGAGCTACCAGTACATTGTGCACCAAAAGCTGAAAGCGTGCCGCTGGATAGCCCAGGACCGGATGCTGTCGTTTGGGGATTTGGATTTCCTGTTGTGAATGCCACCTGATAATTGCGATTGGGCGTGCAATATTCGAAAACGCGGAAATGATATGTAGTATTTTGAGTAAGGCCATCGATGGTGATCGGTCCGGATCCCGAACCATTAAAAACAACTTGTTCTCCCCCGTTTTGCCATGTTGTATTGGCTGTTGGATTTGAACCATCTGTCGGTGCTGTGAAAGAATTCGATGTATTCATTTTCACAACACGGCCACCGCCGTTGCCGTTAACCCACTGAATATCCAAGGTAGATGTAGTAACATTCGGGAAAGAAATGTCGCTTGCATTGGTTGAAGGCGCTGTGCAGGCAGGGAAGGCATTGGAATACTCGAGGTCGTCGAGGTAAAGATTGGCTGAGTTAGCTAATCCAGCTGATTCTGCCCAAAAACAAAAACCTGAAAGATTAATGCCTGAGGCTATAGTTCCTGCTTTGGCCCATCCATTGGCAGGTGAAATTTTGGTTCCCGCAACCCACAAATCCCAAGTCTGAGAGTTTAAGGTATAGTTGGTGCCACTTCTGCTGTAAATGGTCGATGCTGCGCCATTATTAACATAGAATTCGATTTCTTGATCGGTATCTTTCGCAAGGCCTGAACCGATAACCGCGAAAAAACTGCCAGAAATTCTTCTATTTACGCTTGTTAGAACACCATTCGAATAGATGAATTGTAGCATGGCCACTGAATTGTTGTAATGACTTGAGAATGTCTGATTATCATTTCCAATTGTATTGATACCCATTGCAATAACAAAGGTTCCATTGGCGCCCGTCACAGAAGTTGAACGCATTTTAAACTTAGAATAAGCGACAGTTGCTGGAGTGCTCCAGTCATAAATGCCTAACTTAGCAGAAGAAGCACCCGTCGGCACAACGATGCGCAATTCACTATCCGTACCAAGTGAAGTACCTGGATTTTCAACGTTGAAGCTACCTACTTGAGCATTGGGCATGCGCACACGATAAGTGCCACCGCCGGATGGCGTTGCTGTAAGTCCATTCAAAAAGGTTGTACTCGGAGTGTTACTCGTGTTGTACACGCCAGTAGCCGTGCCGAAATTGTAAGTCCAAGGCTGTGCATTCACAGACCCAAAAGATATGATCGCTGCAATAGCAATCAGTGTAGCGTAGTAACGATTCATTGATGTTTTATTAGATGGTCAATTAACCGCGCAAAGTTCATCTTTTGTGTCATCTCAAACGTTAACGCAACGTTTCGAAATCGCTATACTTTCCAACAAATCATTCACTTTTCTATTCACAATGATGATTCCATGAAACGGCCCTGCCCCATTTGCTATTTGAAACCAACTTATTCATCCTCACTTTCCTACATAAATCGCGTGCAACATTAACTTCGCGCTGCATTTTACAAGCTATGGAATACAATTTCAGACAGATTGAAGAAAAGTGGCAAAAACACTGGAAGGATCGCAATACTTACAAGGTCACTGATGATCTTACAAAAAAGAAATTTTACGTGCTCGATATGTTCCCGTATCCAAGCGGTGCAGGGCTGCACGTAGGCCATCCACTTGGTTATATCGCCAGCGATATCATTGCCCGCTATAAAAAGCACCAGGGTTTCAATGTGCTGCACCCCATGGGATATGACAGCTTCGGATTACCGGCTGAACAATACGCCATTCAAACAGGACAACATCCTGAAATAACTACCGCTGCCAATATTGCCCGATACAGGGAACAGCTCGATCAGATTGGCTTTGCCTATGACTGGAACCGCGAAGTGCGCACCAGCGATCCTGAATACTATCGCTGGACCCAGTGGATATTTTCCGTTATATACGAGTCGTGGTTCAACAAAGACACCAACAAGGTCGAACATATTTCTACGCTGATTGACAAATTCGAAAAAAACGGCAATTACAATGTCAATGCAGCATGCGACGAAAAGTGGTATGAAGCATTGAAAGTGTCCATTCCATTTTTTGGAAAAGATTTTGAAGGAGATTTTTCAGCTACAGACTGGAAAAGCATGACCGAAGAGCAAAAGCAACATGTGCTTATGCAATTCAGAATGGCATACCTAGCCGACTCCGTGGTAAACTGGTGTCCGGCATTGGGAACAGTTCTGGCCAATGATGAAATCAAAGACGGGGTAAGTGAACGCGGTGGTCATCCGGTTATTCAGAAAAAAATGCGGCAGTGGAGCATGCGCATCAGTGCATACGCAGACCGATTGCTGCAAGGCCTGGAAACCATCGACTGGAATGAAAGCATCAAGGAAGTGCAGCGCAACTGGATCGGCCGAAGTGAAGGCGCGTCACTCAGATTTCAGCTCGATGGTCATGCGGAAGAGATAGAAGTATTTACAACACGACCGGACACCATCTTCGGCGTTTCCTTCATGACACTGGCTCCTGAGCATGAACTGGTGATGCAAATCACCACAGACGAATACCGCGCAGCAGTAATTCAATACATCGAAAATGCCAAACTCAAAACAGAGCGTGATCGTCAGAGTGAAGTAAAAAACATCACAGGACAGTTCACTGGCGCCCATGTTATTCATCCTTTTACCGGTGAAAAAATTCAGGTATGGATTGGAGAATATGTGTTGGCCGGTTATGGCACAGGTGCTGTGATGGCTGTTCCGTGTGGCGATCAGCGCGACTGGGATTTTTCGAAAAAATTCAATCTGCCCATTCCGAATATTTTAAAAGACGTTGACATCAGCGAAAAAGCGGAACCATCAAAAGATGCAATCTTGTGCAATTCGCAGATGCTCGACGGACTTTCATACAAGGACGCAACAAAAAAAATCATCGCTGAAATAGAATCGAAAGGAATTGGCAAAGGAAAAGTCAATTACCGCATGCGCGACGCAGTATTCAGTCGTCAACGCTATTGGGGTGAACCTTTTCCGGTTTATTACAAAAATGAAATTCCGTATTTGGTGCGGAATGAGGACATGCCTGTGGTATTGCCGCCGGTTGATAAATATCTTCCGACAGAAGATGGCGAGCCACCGCTGGCAAGAGCAGCCAATTGGCACTATGAACCAAAGCAAAACACCAAATCCACAACACAAAAAACCGACTCATCGGCTTCGGGTGCCGTTTCAAACTCCAATGCTGAGGCCGTAAAAAAGTGGCAACAGTGGCAACTGGACAACAAAGAAATTTGGGCGCAAATCAAAGAGCGCGGCAAAGAAATGCGCAAGCACCACACCGATGTTGGTCAGAAACTTTGGCAGCATCTGCGTGATAAAAAACTTGGCTTTACATTCAACAAGCAACATGCCTTTGGCAGGTTCATCGTAGACTATGTATGCTTTGAAAAAAAGTTGATCATCGATATCGCCGGTGAGTTTCATGACAGCGAAAAACAGAAATTGAATGATCAGGTAAAAAAGACTTACCTCGAGCTATTCGGATATAAAATTATTCGTTTCCATCATGACGACATCAGGCGCGATGTGCGTTTCGTGGTTAAAGAAATCAAAAAGGCGCTTGAGAAAATGAAATCAGAAAACAACGGTGGTTCGAATCCGTCCGTTGCTGCTGCTCAGTAAACCGGAGAAGACAAAAAACTTCGCATGGAATACAACACCATGCCCGGATGGGCCGGTTCATCCTGGTACTTCCTGCGCTACATGGATCCACACAATGAGCATGAATTTGCTTCAAGAGAAAAGACAGATTACTGG
>JBEIHH010000151.1:0-4600 GCA_040381475.1 Crocinitomicaceae bacterium
AGGCACATCCAGTTTGATACGAACTGAATGATGTGAGATCACTGTGGAAGACCAACGAAAGCGAAAGCGATAGGGAGTGGTGAGTTCATCCCAATACCAATTGTCGGGATCATCAAGGTTTTCATTGTGCGGATTGTTATATACAGTATTCCGACTAAAGGGTTGGTAAAAAAATCCAAACACCGGCTGTGAATGATACACGCCTTCGCTGGTGGTATAATCTACAATGGCCCGCAGATCAATCTGCTCCGGATCAAACGGATTGAGCGCAGGCGCTAACGGCGGCTCCGTTGGATGCTGATCATTCCAAATCCAGTTGTCAATGGCGGCTTCAACTTCATCCGGCAGTTTTACACCCCACTCAATTTTTTCGTACAACTGCGGGAAATAATTGATGGGCTCAAACCAGGCGCCTTCCATGTCGGAGCGGTTACCGGTGAGGATTTGAAAAACGCCCTCGCTGCCGGGTGCAGGGTCATAAGAAAAACCGGGATCAAGCACGGCTTCTTCGACGATGAATTCTCTTGATGCTGCGTCCTGCAGATGGGTCATTTCTTGTCCTGTATTCTGGTCGGTCTGTATCTCCAATTTGTTCGTGGAGCGCTGTCCGGAAAACAATTCGAGGGCGTGGAAATTTTCTTCGGTATAGCGCACCGATGGCAGGGGTATTTTGGTCACGCCTATTCGGAATCCCCAGCGATTGGTAGATGGATAATGGGTATCCCTAATCATTTAGGCCATTTGTTTTTCCAAGTTTTAATGCGAGGCCTATACCGGCCTGCATGAAATGCAACGAAAGCTGATAATCTTCTACCCACGTTGCAGATTTCAGGAGATGAGCATGAAAGTTAACCATTGTGCGATTATTGAGCGTGTAATATCCCGTGAATCCGATCGAGCCTGCCATAGAGTCCCATCGATTGCTTGAATAGTTTTGTTCTATATGATCCACTTTTGAAGGCTCGGCATCTGGCCATTCACTTAAAGAGTAATAACCATCATAAAGTTCAGTGAACGTATATTTTGTGCGATTTGTCCTTATAATTTTTCTTCTGAAATAGTAAAAACCAATTTCAGGAATGACTTTCAATCGTTTACTGGCGATGGAAAATCCCAGATGTCCACTAGTGAAATAGTTTCGGGTATTGTGCTTTAGTTCATTAAAGATTAATCTACCAGAACCATGCAGACCACTATCGTCTACTCTCGTGGAGGAGTAAGAGTGATTGAATATGCCCAATGAGAAACGCATTTGAAGTTTACGGAACAGATTGTCTTGGTATGAAAGCATTGTTCCAAATGAAGGATAATATGGATATCCTGCTTTGGGCTCGAACTGACAAGGACAGTCTTTGATGTGGTAGAATGTCGGTCCAAATGACAACTTAGAGTTTCTATCGTGATTCTTTTGTGAAGAAGAAGTGACCTGAATCAGACAGGCGATAACAAGAGTAGCCATGCGGATAAAGGTTTTTTTCATTCTTTTCAAAAAATGAGACTGTAGGTCTAAAATAGGGTAAAAAAAATGGCCCATGGATTTTTGTTGTCTCTTGCGATTGTTGCAACGGATCAATTGCACCTCATCAACGCGTTCTGTCAATAGTACAACCAAATACGGAATATCCATACCATGATGCGCCAATGTCGGAAGGTCTTCTGCCACTATCCTGTCATTGAGGCGCCGGTTGCTCTGCAGTATTTTTAGCCTCATCACCCGCATGCAGACTCCGGCTTCAAAGAATGCCTGGTGGTCACTGTCACCCGAGCAGTTGGCAATAAAGTGTGAATAGGCGAGGTGAATACCGATTCCTTTTCTCACCGAACTCGTTGTTTCAAAGTGATGTGGTATTGGTGAGTTCAGAGGAATTTAAGTTTTGCTCACACTGTGTTATTTGAGTTTGGTGGACTTCAAAAAGTTTGCTCAGAATCCTTCTTTCTCTCAAATATGTTTTTGGAGTTCAGCGTGATTCCAAGCAACATAAGACTATGAAAATTGGCTACGTCTTGTTGCAAGTCCAGAAGGCGGTTGTAGCCAAAAGATATTCCGAGGTTTGATTTAATGTAATATGTACCTTCGATTTTATACCCAAATTGATTCCAATCCGATCTGGTAATTCCAAACTCGTTGGTTTGAGGAACAATAGTGAAATTGGCATATGCCGGGTATGCAAATATTCGCAGTTTGTTTTGGGACTTTATTTTCACATCGTAACCGGCGCCAAAACCGAAATATCTCAACCTATGTGATTTTAATAAGTCATTTTGGTTTTGTAGAAACATCATTCCGACCTCTGTTGTGCCAAGAAGGCGATTCCCATAATGGCATACCAATGACCAGGCAAATGACTCTATGGATGTCGAAGGGACTAGATTTTTATTGGCAGCAAGAGAATATCCACCATAGAACTTCCATGTGTTTCTTACCTGACATTGAGCGGACAATGCACATGTTGCGAGTATGATGAGTAAAAAACGAGTCATGTTATTCCAGTATGAATTTATTGATCCCTTCAAATGGAAAGTCAATGACGTTTAAGTAAGGTGGATTCATAGGAGGTGACAAAACGCCGTTCTCATAAGTTGATGAAAAGGTAAATCCTTTGCCATATTTGTCCTGTGCTTTATATATTTCATTGCAATTTCCATCAAAGCAGGGTGATTCTAAATTTCTGTCAACTTGCACCACTTGAATTAATTGAACGATATTGTCATCAACAAAAGTTGATATGGAGAAACAAGAGCAAAAATGATCGTAATCGCTAACAATCAGCTTAATTGTCTTTCCATATTCATTGGCGTATTGGGTGGTACATGGAATTGAATCGCAGTTCGCAGTGTACGCGTAGGCGTATTTTCCTTTGATGAAAACTGAACCGGTAAGTTTATCCTTTTTGCATGACGATATGGAGAATATCAAAAGGATATAAAAGAATTTCTGCATATTAGTGTGATTTGATAATTGTTGTAACATAATTTATATCAGAAACTCTTAGTAAATATGTGCCTGCTGCCAAGTTGTCATTATTAATTATTGATGAAGATGAAATGTTACGAAGCATAAGAACACATTTGCCAGTTACGTCTTCTATCGAGATGTTGAATAAGGTAGGAGAGTTGCATGTGAACAAAATTTCTCCGTTGGATGGATTTGGCCATACTTTGAATTCGATTTGTTCGTAGTTATCAAATTCAGATTGATGGGTTGCGTTTAGGCTTGAAGTATTATGAATTGTGCTTTTTTTCAACTTTTGTGAGGAATCATTAATGTAATTGACCTCAGGCATAAAAGACTCTTCCTCTGGACCAACAGGATCTCGCCATGCCTTGAAGAATACAAAGGGCATATCGGCAGTTAGAACAGGGTAGTTCTCAAGTCGAAGTTTGTCGTCATAGGTGTTCACCGTTTCTTCGTTTAACACCAATAATGAGTTTACATCGATATATTGAATGTGATATGTTTTTAATGCCTCCATTTGAGGAATTTTGACGTGATAATCTGAATCACCGGTTGATACTAATGAATGCAGTATTCCAGGAAGAATTTCATCATCAATACTGCCATTGGGCAATAGTGGTAATTGATCGCAATACCCACCTTGGCCAATAGTGAGCCAGTTCCATGTTCGATTCATAATTACACCAACCAGTTTCTTGTGATTATCATCAATTTTTCTCAAGTATACAACCTCTACTTTTTCTTCAGGTGAACTAACGGCCCTTCCTGGTATCCATGTTTCAGTGCCTATGTCAACATTGTTTAAAACTTCATTTTCCAAGAAATTAGTAATAGTGCCCATCCAATGCCAATGATCACTGGAACTCCATTCGTCCCAGCTCATTCCTGAAGTTGCATTCCCTGAGAATGGTATGGCCATAAGTTCTTTTACAAAGCCCGTATAATCACATCCCATTGGGCGGTCGACAGCTGTTTCAGGATGCACAACTGGTTTCAGAATGTAGTAGAACCCCAATGCGGGTTCTGGAGCCAATTCTTGACCGGTATTGGTGGCTTCTACGCAGTAAAGTCTTTCGTATTCCAATTGAGCTATTCTCAGAAATCTATTGTCAGCAGCGTTATAGTCATTCCATGCAATGACATCAATGAATTCTGACTGCCAAGAATTGTCGAAATAAGGCGATATGCAAGGGTTATCATTATATGTTGAATTAGAATAAGTTGACATAGGCGCTATTCCTGTATAATCCGCAGCCAACAATTGCCTGGTATGATGTAAATTCTCTTTTATAAACCTTGCCATTTCATGATGCCATGAGGCTACCGCAGGTCGCACGGATTCAGGTTGTACATCGTAAGGTTTGGGCATGTCGATTCCATTGAATTGACCAGCCCCAATATTGTTGATTTCACTCATCAGTTCCATGACGAAAATGTTCTTGCTATACCCCCATCTGGCTATCATGTATCTCAATTTTTTTTGATAGTTTTCAATAGCACAAGAATTGGATAAAAATTCCACTGGAGTCAATTCACCCGGGCATCCGTTCCAGTAGGCATAACCGCTGTCATTCGGTCTTACAGCGGTAAGTGAGTTGTTTTCTTTATCGTCCCAGTCCCAGTTGTCACCGCCAAACCAATGAT
>JBEIHH010000152.1:0-4334 GCA_040381475.1 Crocinitomicaceae bacterium
GACTAAAGGGTTGGTAAAAAAATCCAAACACCGGCTGAGAAAAATATACCCCATCCTCAGTGGTATAATCTACTATAGCTTGCAGATCGATTTGCTCCGGATCAAACGGATTCAGCGCCGGTGACAGCGGTGGCTCTGTCGGATGTTGATCATTCCAAATCCAGTTGTCAATGGCGGCTTCAACTTCATCGGGCAGTTTTACGCCCCACTCAATTTTTTCATACAACTGCGGGAAATAATTGATGGGCTCAAACCAGGCGCCTTCCATGTCGGAACGGTTGCCTGCAAAAATTTGAAACATGCCCTCGCTGCCGGGTGCAGGGTCATACGAAAATCCCGGATCTATCACTGCCTCTTCGACGATAAATTCCCTCGATGCAGCGTCTTGGAGATGTGTCATTTGTTGACCGGTATTTTGATCGGTCTGTATTTCAAGTTTGTTGGTCGGTCGTTGTCCGGAGAAAAGTTGGAGTGCATGAAAATTATCTTCGGTATAACGCACTGATGGAAAGGGCATCTGACAAACGCCGGTGGATGCAACCACAACAACCAAAGCCCATGTGATGATATGTTTCATGGCTTTTGGTTTTTGCGGGTTGGGGAGGTTGGGACGCGATGAATCGCGTCCCAACGGATGGAATCAATTTCTTTTTGCTGTTGGATGATATACAATGTCAATTCTTCTACCTTCTCGGTCAATACTACAACCAACTGTTGCATGTCCATACCTGATTCGATGATCTCCGCTTCGGAAGGCATGCCCTGAAGATGCCCTTCGGTTTGAATATAGGATTCAACTTCATTTAATGGCCGCAGCTTGTAATCCGGTTTGAAAACATAATCAGGCCAGAAGGGCGGATGTTTCACCACAATACCCTGACAGCGCAATCGACCATCGCTGTTGATCGACAACAGATCTTCGCCTGTTTCCCCATGTCGAACCCTGAAAATATCAGCCATCAATTCTTGTGGTGGCATGGCTTCGTTGTATTCGGGTTGATAGGTAATTTCCACACCACCCTGGTGGTTTATTTCGAAAAGCGCATCACCGGAAACAGCGTGTTGAATCAACAAAGGACTTTGATTGGTTCCTGAATAGTGCATCAAAAGTTGTCCGATTGGTGTGACATAGAGAATAGGAGCACTGTATGAACCAATCTGAAACTTTCGGTTAATATCGAACTGGGCTTCACCACCTACTACCAGATTGGAGCTGACGCGCACAGATCCAATCACATCAAGTTCGGTCCATGGATCATCTGTGCCGATACCCACATAAGCAGGACATGTGTTGCCGGTAAATAGCTTTCCGGCATATTGGCCACTTTCCGATTGCCACGCAGGTGATGGATGTATTTCACCCAATTTGGTGAAGCAACTGGTCTTGGAAATTTGCGCTACCAGTTCGTCGCGCGACATTGTCATAAGTGTACCTTCGGGATTGCTGTACACCATGCGCTCATTGTCAGCGGCGGTATTTTCAAACAGTCCTAGTTTTATTTCTCCACTAAGTTTGAAATCTCCAACCACATCAAGCTGTGCAGATGGGTTGTTTGTTCCTATGCCAATTTTACCCAATGGAGTTACGCGCATGCGTTCAAGATTATCCGTTTCAATGATCAGTGAATAACCGGTGTTGGTGCCGAGTTTGGAGTCAGTCGTTACTGAGTTACCGCTGATTTTCCAATCCGTTGTTTGGGCGTTAGAAGAAATAGAATGGAAGCAGATCAGAACAAATGACAAACTGCGAACTGCGAAGTGCGAAGTGCGAAGTGCGAACTAGAGATTTCATTTGGTGTATAGTTTTAGTTAATTGTGAAACAAGGATCGATTACAATATAATAGAGAGCAAATAAAGTTTTCAACCGTTTTCTTGCAGCGTTTTGGTTTATCGCTGTGCCAACTGTGCTGGCACGATTCAACACCAGCCAGGTGCGATTTACCGCGCACCATTTTTCACGCTATGCTGTATAAATGTGTTGTTTGTCTTGCCGTCATTTGTTCCTTCACCAATTGTGTTGCCGCAAACGGTCAAAGGCATATAAGAATATAGTTTTCTTTTCTCAGAACTGTTTTGAATAGAATAAAATCCCAATGCAGGAGTGTAATATTTCTTACAGAGCCCTATCTGATCTTTTAACCCAGATTATGCAGTGCCTTTCTATTACGATTCAAAATCCCTTTGAATTCGGGCACCCCGTTAACTCGGGGCAGGCTGTGCTCGTTTCGAGTGCTTCCCGCATGGGCGGGATTGAATAACACCGTAATGATGACTACGCCTGCGCGCTCGAAACTTGCGCGAGTACGCGAATTCTTTGGGCTTTTGAATCTCATGGACGAAACGCACTGAATAATCTGGGTTTAATTCGTTCCTCGAATAGCCATCTCTGCCAACGATGCACAGTGCTCATTCATTTGGGCTTGTTGTTCCTCAAGAATGGAATAATTTTACGAAATGAAAATTTTTTCTGCTGAGCAGTTCAAGGTCTGGGACCAATCTACGATCAATAAATCTTACAACGCTTCTATAGATCTGATGGAACACGCTGCCAGCCAGGTATCACGGCATTTGTTGGAAAATGAACCTGCTTTATCTTTCATCGTTGTATGCGGCACGGGCAACAATGGTGGTGATGGTCTTGTTATTGCCCGAAAACTGCATGAGGAAAGTAAATCGGTGGAAGTTTTTATTGCCGGTCCATCGGAAACAGGCAGCCCGGATTTTAAATCCAATCTGCAACGTCTGATGAATTCCGATATTGAAATTCACTTTTTGCCTGACAATCTACATGATTTTTCTTTTCCTGCAGCCGATCGTTTAATCGATTGCATTCTTGGAACAGGGATCAATCGGCCTGCTGACGGCTTTCTGAAATCTGTCATTGAATGCATCAATTACTCAGCCATCCCCGTCATTTCTATCGATCTGCCTTCAGGGTTATTGCCAGATCTTCTGGCGGTGCAGACGGGTGCCGTGGTGCATGCAACCGAAACCATCACATTTGAAGCTCCGAAGGTTGCTATGCTCGTTCCGGAAAATGATTTGTACGTCGGACAAATGACAGTGCTTACAATCGGACTTGATCATGATTTTGCCGCGAATGAAGATTCCGATTTTTTATTTTTCGACGATTATGATGTTGTGTCTGTGTTGCGCAAAAGACATCGGTCGGCCTACAAAACCGAGTTCGGCCATCTTCAAATAATCGCAGGTAGTCACGGTAAAATGGGTGCAGCCGTTTTGTGTGCACACGCCGCTATGGCTTCAGGCGCGGGACTTGTAACTGCTTCGGTGCCCGCCTGCGGTCTCGATATTCTTCAAACAAGCGTGCCTGAAGTGATGTGCGTTGCAGATGATGATGCACATTTTCTTCATACAACGGAACTCATCGAAAAATGCAATGCAGTGGCCATAGGTCCGGGTATGGGTACTTTTCCTGAAACGGTTTTGATGCTGAGGAAATTGATTCGCAACATACATGTGCCTTGCGTATATGACGCCGATGCATTGAATATCATCGCTGAGAAAAGGCTTGTGGCTGAGCTCGGCGGGGGTTCAATTCTTACGCCCCATGTGGGTGAATTCGACCGGCTCTTCGGTCAACATGAAAATACTTTCGATCGCATCAAAACCATGAAGGAGGCTTCAGCAAAATACAATATTGTGATTGTGCTGAAGGGCCCTCATACCATTGTTGCCGATCCTTCCGGTATGATCAGCTTCAACAGTTCGGGTAATCCCGGTATGGCTACTGCGGGAAGCGGCGATGTGCTCACCGGTATGATCGGCTCTTTTCTGGGTCAGGGTTATGAGCCTGCCATGGCTGCACGAATTGGGGTATATGTGCACGGTTTGGCCGGTGATGTGGCACGGGAGGAAAACAGCACCCACGCCTTGATGGCCCGTGACATTATTCAATGCCTGGGCGATGCTTTTTTACACCTTGAAAACATGCGCGATTTGCTGATGTGATTTTGAGGCATCACTGAAAATGTGTGCAGCTTTTCAGCCCCTTCTTCCAACCATTGCTTTTGATCTTGTTGCACCCATTACCCACAAAATCCATTCAAAGTTCAATACCACAATGATGCTCTATAATCCTATGTATACTTCTTTGTAATCCTCTGAATTCCTCTGTAGTTCTCTCTACTCCTTTGTAGTCCTCTTTATTCCTCCGTGTCCCCGTGTCTCCGTGTTTAAAAAACCCTATCTCCCCCCGGATTCACGTCCCTTCCATTCACAAGAAGTCTACCACACCTGTCCCTTGCCGCACAAGTTTAAGTTCATCGCCGGTGCAATCGAGAATTGTAGACGCATCAAAACTACCCGGTCC
>JBEIHH010000153.1:0-4333 GCA_040381475.1 Crocinitomicaceae bacterium
AACAATCCGCACAATGAAAACCTTGATGATCCCGACAATTGGTATTGGGATGAACTCACCACTCCCTATCGCTTTCGCTTTCGTTGGTCTTCCACAGTGATCTCACATCATTCAGTTCGTATCAAACTGGATGTGCCTTCCATGGGTCATTGGGAAATGGAGCCATTTGAGTTTGACTCCTATTGGGGCGATCCGCGCAATAGTTTCGTCAGTGTTACCGAAAATGGCCATTACTTCAAGACGGATGATGGGCATGTGTATTTTCCGGTGGGGTTGAATATCAATGAGGGAACGTTTGGGTGTAATTGTATGGAGGGATATGCTGACGATGATACCACAGACTTGAACGACGGATTTTGTGCTGAATGCTATGAGTGGGCAGAAGCTGATCCGTGCTGCGGTATCAGGCGAAATAAAAGAAGTCGTTCCGGTATCTCTCCCGAATTCGATTCTGCTGGCACTTCACTGGGCGTGCAAGGTTACACATTGGCACCTGCTGCTTATGTCAAACTTGAACGAATACTTGAAACACTTCAGGAAAAAGGAGGAAATGCATTTCGAACATTGATTGATCCCACCCAATATGATTTGGAGTTCGAAAAATTAAACAACTACTACGACAGACAATATCAGGCTTGGGAAATTGACAAAATGCTCGAAAAATGCAAGGATCTGAACTTACGCATCGAATTCAACATGATGATACATTATGCAGTTTGCTCACACCACGATGGCTATGACAAATTTGATTGGGACTATTCTCAGAATTGTTATGGATGTGGAGATGAAGCAGGAAACAACGGCACCAGCGGTTATTGTTACTGGCGCGAATTGGGTTTAGATACACCCATTGATTTTATCACTGATTCGCTTGCAATAGCAAACTACAAGAAGAAGATTCGGTATTTCATTGCCCGATATGGATATAGCAAAAACATCTTCCTGTTTGAATTGCTGAGTGAGGCCAACAATATTGGAAAGGTCTGGTTAGCCGAAAATGGCACCGATCTTAACAACGACGGTGATACTAATGATTACAAGGTTGTAACAGAAAATCCATATAGCGATAACGCCGAAATCGTCAGGCCAGCAGTGGCTGCATGGCACCATGAAATTGCGAGATACATCAAAGAAGATTTGCAGCACACTAAGCACTTGATTGCTGCGGATTATACTGGAGCGGCACCGATGGGCAGAGTCGATCTCAACCAGAATAGTGTATGTGATGGAGCAGAGATTTGCATCGCTTGCGAACAACCATATTACGACAACAGTTGGCATTCAAATCACATTGATGTAATTGCATGGAACAATTACAGTGTCCGATGGCCTAGGTGGGAAAAAATGGCTGATCATGAATACAAAAAGTCAGTTCAGTCTGATGGATTATTGTGCGGGTGGGACAATCCGGATACCTCAGAACCAGCCCCCTATTACAGTCCCCTTGGTAGCTATTCCTCCATTTGGAAACCTGTTGTTTATCCAGAGTGTGGTATGACGGAATGCATGAATGAAGATTATACTGGTTTCGTAATCGACATTCTTGCAGGAACTTTTAGTGGACACGCGACAAGCGGAATGAGCTGGGATGAATGGTCCAGCACCGCGCATTGGAATTACTTCAACATTGTCAATTCATTTCTCGAAGCACATGTTTTGAATAGCGTAGACTTAGGCAATGGAAACTGGCAACCGGGGCATTCGTATAGTGAATACAACCCGGATGATATAATTGATATAAATAATTTTGCAGCACGAAATGCCGAAGTGATTTATCTTCATAATGCGGACAACGAAGCAGAATTGATTACTGGAATCATCATCAATCGCTCATGGAATCACGTTACCATCTGTAATTGTGGTGAAATTCAAGATTCATATGAGGATGTATTTCTTGATGAATTTGTAGAGTGCGGCTTTGAAAACGACCCCATTTGGATAATGGAGGATGAATTGGGTGTTCATAATTATACAATTCGATATTTCGATCCCTATACACTTATCAAGGTAAATGAAGTTAATCGATTTAGCGCGTTGGCTGTGGAAACTGAATCATTTCAAGTCACCCACAAAATCGCCTTGGAAAATTATCCGTTGATGTATGACGGATCAGATGGCCACCAACCGTTCTATTTTTTTACAATACATCGAGAAGGAGAAGAATTTCAAGGAATGTCGGAGATACCTGATGGCTTTGAGACCATTTCAGTTGTGAGCAATACCAAGTCAGATTTTCAAGAGGTCCTGAATAAACCAGAATTTGTTTTCGACAATCTGGAAATATATCCAAATCCGACAAATGCGGATTTGAATTTGATAATCTCACCATCACTAATAAATAGAAATGTAATGATCATTGATATTAGCGGAAGGATTGTTCACACGCAATGCTTATCCGAACGCAATAATGTGATAAACATCTCTCATTTATCCAACGGATGCTATACGCTACTAATCCATGGCAGAACACCGGAAATATTCATTATTGAAAAGTAAAGTCATGTTGAAAACGTTTTTAATTATTTCTTTACTTCTTCTTCATCATCCTTTTAAAGGGCAGGAAGAAGTATGGCAACATGAGTACCTCTACTTTATTGGGTTGAGATACATCCATTACCATAACTGTATAGAATGCTATTTTGAGCCCAGTGAGTGGCAAGTCCCGAGCACTACCATGGGAGTATTTACTGGTCTATACATGCGTCGCAGTCATGGATTTACGTTAACCACAGAATACGGCCAGTTTAATAAGACCCTATACAGCACTGGGGTCAACACACTCGACGGTCAAAGCGCCCTCTACAATGAGACCCTTTACTTTAATAAGCTAAAATATATCAACCTCTCTATTGGTCACACCTTCGGTCGTCAGCGATTACGTTTCGGCTTGATGTTTGGTCTTGACTATGTGTTCCAAGCACGATACCGCGTCGAAGAAAAATCCTCCTACTACTTGAATATGGATAGGCCTGTTATATCGCAGTATCCCGACAAAGTGCCTGATGGCATATACCGATATTTCGGAAATTCACCTAATAATTCAAGGAGCATACTCCCGTTCATTAGCGCCACACTAAGATATGAGTTTTATAATAAGGTCTCTATAGGCATCACCGCTGAAATACCTCTGGTAGGAAGATCTGAGAATGACCACGTCTATAAAACTACGCGCAACGATATTTACCGTCTAACTTTTGCTTATCGATTCGCGAGCACGGCTAAGAAGTCAAGAAAAGCAAAGACGAAATAAACTTATCTCTGAAGCTTGAACGAATCCTACAAACACTTAAAGACAAAGGCGGCAATGCGTTTCGATCAATAAGTGATCCGATTTACTTTGAAATAGAATTTGAGAAGTTGAATAATTATTACGATCGGCAATATCAAGCATTAGAATTCGATAATATGCTTAATTTGTGTAAAGATCTTAACCTGCGTGTTGGATGTGCTACGTTTGTCCGGACACTAAGTTAAGGAGGATTTAATACCTTAACACAATGAAAGAAAAAAGAAAAATTTACAGCAAAGAGTTCAAACAGAAAGCCGTGGAATTGAGTAATGTTCGTGGCAATGTTCAAGAAATTGCTCGGGAGCTTGGCGTGAATGCCGAGTTCATATATCGCTGGCGGAAGGAAATGGATCTCAACCCTGCCCTTGCCTTTGGAGGGAATGGAAAGAAACAACTCACAGAGGAGCAGAAGGAACTCGCCAGGTTGCGAAGGGAATTGGATGACGTAAAGATGGAACGCGACATCCTAAAAAAGGCCGTGAGCATCTTCTCCGTGAGCGACCGGAGATCTTCCAATTCATAAAAGACTACCAAACGGAGTATCCGGTTGAGAAGATGTGTAAAGTATTTAAAGTGAGTAGAAGCAGATATTATGAATGGCGAAGCTATTTAGGGTCGAAAAGGCACTATGAAAAAGGAGATTGCTGGGACAATGCAGTTGCATAGAGCTTTTTCAAGACACTCAAAGTAGAGCTGGTCTATCAAACCACATTTGACTCTCAAGAAATTGCTTAAGTAAAAATATTTGAATGGATTGAAACATGGTACAACAAGAACAGAAGACATGCCGCTTTGGGCGATTTAACAATCAATGAATTTGAAGAATCAATGAAAACTAAAAATGCAGCTTAACTTTTTGTCCGGTTTTTTGTTGCAAGTCCAGAATTTGACTCCTATTGGGGTGATCCGCGTAAGAGTTTTATCGGTGTCACTGACAACGGGCATTACTTCAAAACCGATGATGGGCATGTGTATTTTCCGGTGGGGTTGAATATCAATGAGGCAACGTTTGGCTGTAATTGTAAAGAAGTTGGATTGGACAGT
>JBEIHH010000154.1:0-4134 GCA_040381475.1 Crocinitomicaceae bacterium
TCTCCCTTAATTGGATCCCGTCAACTCTGCTATTTCAGCCAAAACTCCAACCAATATCCAAATTGTGTGTTTCCGTTCTGTTCTCCGATATCGTTGGCTTCACAACAATCAGCAGCACAATGCCGGCTGCAAAGGTCTCGCACTTGCTCGACCGCCTCTTTTCCAAATTCGACGCCCTTGCGAAATACCACAGAATCCAAAAGATCGACATCATCGGCGATGCATACATGGCTGCCGGAGGATTACCTTTGCCAAATAAAACACACGCGGCTGATGTTGTTGGTGCTGCTTTTGAAATGCGCAACTTCATTGATAAGGGAAAGGCTCGTAAAATCGCAGCAGATCTTCCTTATTTTGAAATACGCATTGGCGTTCATACCGGACCGGTGGTTGCCGGAATAGTTGGCGTGAAGAAATTTCAGTATGATATCTGGGGTGATACCGTTAACACAGCTTCCTGCATGGAATCTTCTGGAGAAGTGGACAGAGTGAACATTTCAGAATACACCTACGATTTGATCAAAAGTGATGGCCGATTTAAGTTTGAATCCCGCGGGTTGGTGGCTGCCAAAGGCAAGGGCAATCTTCAGATGTATTTTGTAGAAGATGCCACACGCTGATTTTTTTCTGGCTGATCGTTTCATGCCTATTATAGCGGTCTGATAAGATAACGGAATGTTCAACAGAAGTCGCAAGGCATTCGATCGCATCAATATTGCAAATGGATTAGCCCTTGATTATTCGGTTAACCAAACTGGTACGCATGTGCTGGAGTCAATTTTCGTTAAAAGAGAATACGCTGATTATTTTCCTTTCTACGAAAGTGCTGTCATTGTCGATGTTGGCGCCCATTATGGATACTTTTCTCTTTTTGCTTCGTTGAATTCAGGCTCAGGTTCTCAGATATTTTCATTGGAGCCTGATCCGGGGAATCTTGTTGTACTCAGGCAGAATTTGAAAGATTGCAAGATCAACAACGTTGTGGTAATAGATGCTGCGATGGGAGCTGAGGAAGGCAAAATGACTTTGTATGGAGGATCTGAGATCAACCGCTCGCTCTTTGGCGACTATGCACTTGGCAGTGGTAAAGAAATTGCACAGGTTAACACAACAACGCTCGGTAAATTTGTTCAACAGAACAATCTCACCAATATCGATTTTCTCAAACTTGACTGCGAAGGATCGGAATATTCCATTTTACTAAATGCCGATGACGACACACTCCGAAAGTTCAAAACCATTTCTATGGAATTTCACGATATGAAAAAGCCTGGTTTGACAGCCAACAATCTCAGGAAGCGTCTTGTAGCGGCAGGGTTCAGCATTGTCAAATTCGCCTATGAATCCAGCAATTTCGGTCTCAATTACGGAAAGTTAATAGCCACAAGATGAAAGCACACATCGCACACCGATTGAAGAAAATATCATTTGGATATATCTTTTGTTTATTCCTGATTAGTTCATGCGGCGGTGGTCAATATTCTGATGCAGGCAAAGCGGTGGCGGATTCATTTGGAGCGAAAGAAGTAAAGGTTACTATGACCAAATCAACTAATGGAATCCCGCGCATGGATCTGGCAATTGTAGACCCTACTGTACCGAATGGTTATGCCATCGAAAGGATACAATCGACAGGATCACTTATACTATATCGCAATCTTCCGGAGAATGTCAATGCGGAATGCGAAATGTATCAGGTTACTGTTACGCAAGGTGGCAAATCCGAATTCAAAAATTATTCGATTACTGAGCTCAAACGGGCCGATCAGGCTGTGTTCAATGCTGCTGTTCTTTTGGAATGGGATACCTCAAGAGGAATACTGGACGCAGTACCTGTTGTTGATAATGAGTTTATCTCTGATTCAATGCTCTGGAATGTCAGCAATTTATTACACGAATTAGATTCTGCCGGAGGAAAGCCTGTCAAACGCATAGTAACCGGATTCAGACCGGATAAATTTAAAGAGTCAGGCGAAGATGTTACAGTTGTGTGGGGTGAAATACAACGGGAAAAATCCTTAGATGAATTCGTTTTTTATGTGAGAGCTTCCAACGGTAGAGTGGTCTATATGGAAGTGAATTGATGCGGGAAAATCGAATGTAGTTTTTCTCAGATCAGTTCTTCAATATTCATGTTCAGCCAATCCAACGTTGAATGACAAAACACATCGGCTATTACATCGGCCGGTAAATTCATTTCTTCAATGAATTTGCCCACTTCCAGATCGCCCAACGGAAAAGGATAATCGGTTCCAAGTGTGATTTTCTTTGATCCCTGCATTTCCAATACATAACTGAACAACTGTGGATCATGGGTCGCGCTGTCAACCCAAAATTTGCCGATATAGTCGCGGGGGTTCACAGGATTATCAATGGCCACCAGATCAGGTCTGCAATGGAAACCATGTTCGATGCGGCCAATAGTCGGCAGAAATGAACCTCCGGCATGTGCGAAATTGAATCTGATTTTGCTGAAACGTTCCATGACGCCTCCGAAGATGAGCGAACAAACAGCTCTTGCAGTCTCGGCTGGCATACCAACCAGCCATGGCAGCCAGTATTTTTTCATTTCGTCTTGTCCCATCATATCCCAGGGATGAACAAGCACTGACATGTCCAGCTGTTGAATTGCCTCCCAAAGTGGAATGAATATCGGTTCACTCAGGTTTTTCTGGTTGACATTGCTTCCAATCTGAATTCCTTTCATCCCTGATTTTTTGCAATACTCCAGTTCCTGAATGGAAAGGTCAATATCCTGAAGGGGAAGCGTACCAAGACCCACGTAATTTTTAGGATACCGCGCTATCAGCTCGGCGATATGATCATTGAGGTATCGGCTGGTAATCAGAGCGTCCTTGGGTTGAGCCCAGTAATTGAATAACACAGGAATCGTGCAGACCACCTGCACCTGCGTTTTGAACCGCTCGTATTCATCAATTCGCATGGCTTCATCCCAGCAGTTGGCTTCAATTTCTCTGAAAAATTTATCCCCCTGCATCATGCGAGCATATCCTGGCCTGTGGTGATCGAGATGAATGAAATGGCCATAGCCGAATTTCAGCGACCAGTCCGGAAGATTTTTCGGAATGATATGCGTGTGCATATCTATTTTCAGAGAATTACTCATATGGCAAAATTACTCCTTGATGACTGTACGCAGATCAAGCATATTCACCGGGTTGGTTTGAAGCCCCTTAATTTCCTTTCTGACAAAATGTGACACCTGATCATAGTATAAAGGAATAACAGGTGCTTCCTGCATCAGGACAGCGTTCATTCTGGCATAAATCGTTTGTCTGAGACTATCATTTTTCTCTGCGCGTGCAACTTCGTAAAGGCGGTCGAACTCCTCATTTTTGAAGTGTGTATAGTTAGGACCAGATGGACAAAAATTTCCTGAGTAGAAAACTGCAAAGAAATTTTCAGCATCAGCATAATCAGCAAGCCATGATTTTCGAAAGACGGCAAGTTGACCTTTGGCGGATTGTTCCCGAAGTGCAGGACCCTGCAATACATTTACCTTGACTGTTATACCGATTTTTCCAATGCTGTGCTGGATATACTCCAGGAGATCCGCATAGTCACTGGTTGTGGAAATTTCTATGACAGGCAGGCCTCTGCCACCCGGAAATCCGGCTTCAGACAAAAGTTGCATTGCTTTTTCGGGATCGTATGGATAGAATGTTTCACTCGAGGAATTGTTCAGCACAGGAGGTACAAATCCTTTGTGAGCAGCAAAGACTGTGTTGTTGCGAAGAAATTTAACCATTTCATTTTTATCAATCGCATATGAAATGGCCTGTCGGACACGTACATCAAGTAAAGGTGATCCCTTCGTTATCTCCATTGCGGGATCAAGGAAAATACCGAGGTAATCGGTTTTGATGAACGGCGTTTTTTGAAATGAAATTGCTGATGCGTAGGCTTCTGTCAGATTGCCCTGAGCATCGAGCAACTCGTCTTTGAAAGAAGTGTGAATACCGCTCATGAAATCGTACCTTCCTTGAAGCAGTCCCTGAAATTCAACAGACATATCCTTCACGAAATCGATTTTTACAGCATCGAGGTAGGGAAGATGTGTTCCATATTGATCACGCATCCAGTAATTTTTATTCTTATGAAATACCAGAGCCA
>JBEIHH010000155.1:0-4024 GCA_040381475.1 Crocinitomicaceae bacterium
CATGCCGATGGCCAGGGTGCGGTGTATGCCTTTCCGATTCAGAACGTTGACCAAAGGACTCATCAGAATACCTATAATTACCGCAAAGACCAATGGAAGAATGACAGACTGAGCGATGATCAGCATATCAATACTCAAATAGATCGCTATCAAAAGCAGCGAGAACCTGACATATAGCGGAAATCTAAGTTCTGGACTCATTAGTTAATCGTTGACAGCTAAGCAAGTGACCATACAGGGTGATCATTATTCCTTTAAATGCATGTTGATGCATGTATTCAGATGAAATACCTTTCAAATACCACATCAAATTAAGGACATGTTTGCTGTGAAAACAAAAATGCTTTGATAACCTGAATGATAATTGTAAGCCGAAATGGGAAAATGCGTGTGCATTACCAGCATTGCGGTATTATCCACTTCATGAACGCAATGGCCCATTAAACTTTCTCGCTTCATTCACCATGGGTGGTCATCCAAAGTATTTTGGGCATTCCACCATGCGCGAATGATCATGCATATTGATGCATGAGTACGACCTTTCAGCCTCTCAATGCCCCGCCGATTTCACCCCGCCCTCAAACTTCATATCCCGCATTTTCCAGCCATAGAATGCCAGATAGAGGAAGCACAATACACCTACCCAATAGGAGTGCTGAATGCCTAAGAGGTGATCTTCTGATAAATATCCCTGAAGCAGACTGACAAATCCGCCACCCATGATCATCATGATCAGCAAGCTGGCGCCTTCGTTGGTGTGTTTGCCGAGGTCATGAATGGCCACCGTGAAAATACATGGCCACAAAGTGCTGCAGAATAAACCGACAGAAATGAATGCGTAGGCGCTGATCATACCGCTGCTGAAAATGCCTGTGATGAGTGCCGCTATTCCGCAAAGCGAATAGATCAATAGTTGTCTTACAGGATTGCCCTTGCAAAGTCTGTCAACAATGATGAGCACAACTACCATGGCGAGGTAACTATAAAATACACTGGTATCAACACCTGCAATCACATTTACCAAAAGGAAAATACCAAATGCGACGAATGGAAGTATAAGATTCAGCACGGACTTTGCCTGTGCACTTACGTTGAAAGCGCCTGCGGCAGATGTCCAGCGGCCGATCATCAAACTTGCCCAGAACAATGAAACATAAGGTGCTACAGCATTGCTCTCAAATCCTAAACTCTGGCGCATAAACTCCGGCAGATTGCTCGCTGTGGCTACTTCAACGCCCACATACACGAAGATGGCAATCATACCCAGCACCAATTGTGGATAGGCGAATGGACTTTTTCTTTCTGTTGTTGCCGCGGCAGTGCTGTCGGTTGTGGTTTCAATTCTGTCAGGAACAGATGAGAATCGGAAGATGATTGCTACCAACAGGAAAGCTGCACCCAGGGCGATGTATGGGATTTTTACACTCTCCAGACTGAGTGTAGTGTTGGCCGCAGAAGCACTGCCGAAAATGGCGAAGGCGATGATAACCGGACCAATTGTGGTGCCGATGTTGTTGATTCCACCGGCAAGACTAAGACGCTGTGATGCTTTGGTTGGATCGCCCAATACGATCATGATGGTATTGGCTGCGGTTTGCTGCAATGAAAATCCCAGACCTACAATGAAGAGTCCTGAGATCAGCAGTGGAAATGATGCATTGTTGGCTGCAGGGATGAAAAGCAATGTGCCTAAAGCAGAAATGATGAGACCCAACGAGAGTCCATTGCGGTAGCCGATGGAGTTCAGAATATCCCCACCACGCAAGCGAGAAATACCAAAATAGATCAGAGAGCCAACTGTGTATGCCACGTAGAATGCAAATGAAATCATCTGCGATTCGAGCTGCGACAAATTGAGTGCCTGCTTAAAAACAGGAATCAGGATATCGTTGCTGGCGGCAACAAATCCCCAGAAAAAAAATACGGAGATAATGGTGATCAGTGCACCGGTCTTGGTATTGGCTTGGGTCATGGGTTGGTTTTGTTATTTCTTGTTTTGCAATAGTAATGAGATGTGGGGGAGGATCCATGATGAATGAAAACTAATTGTACTATCTACAAGAAGCATTTCTTAGATTTGACATACTTATTTAGATCAATCTGGGTGAATGGATAAAATGACAAAGAAAAAAACGCTCAACCAGTTAAAGCAAAAGCAATCTGTGGGTGACATATACGCCATTCCGATTGATGATTTCTTTAAGTCAGCTTTCTCTGTTGATTGTGTTATTTTTGGATACCATGGCGGTCAAATGAATATCCTTCTTATTCAAAGAGGGACCGAACCATATGAAAACTTTTGGGCATTGCCGGGTGATTTGGTTTATCCGAATGAGGATCTGGATACCGCCGCAATCAGGGTATTGAACGATCTTACTTCTGTGCAGGATGTGCCCGTCAGACAGGTGCACACCTTCGGTAAAGTGAACAGACATCCGCTTGGAAGGGTTATTACAATTGCCTATCTGGCATTGGTGGAAACAACTAAAATCAATCCGCTTGCTGCCTTCTGGGCGAAAGATTCAGCCTGGCATCCTCTTAGTAAACTACCTAAGTTGGCTTTTGACCACCGCGAAATTCTGGAAGAGGGCTTGATGGACTTGAGAAGTCAGACACTTACTGAGGCGATCTGGTCAAAAGTTCTGCCGAAGAAATTCACTCTCACTGAATTTCAGGAACTTTTTGAAACCATCCTTGACAAGAAGTTTGATAAGGGAAATTTCAGAAAGAAGTTGACAAAAATGAAGTTTTTAATTCAACTCAATGAAAGTCAACAAAATGTTTCTCACAGACCTTCCTTACTCTACAGCATAGACCAGTTGAAGTTGGAGCAGATGCTGAAGCGTGGATATGTATTAAATCTTTGAGTTGCAACTTCCTTTGACGCGCAAAATTTCCGTCTGATTATGGCTTCAGTCACGACAAGTCTTGTCATTTTGAACCATCCCGGCAATGCCCTGTATAAACAATGCCACCAACCGATGCCTCGGATCATTTGAATGAAGGTATTGCCGTATTTTTGGTTGGATAGATATGACTATGCGCTTTCTTGTTATTGTATGTTCGATTTGTTTGAATATGGCTGTTGTTGCCCAATATTCAGAACCTGCATGGCACTATACAATCGATGGGTTCAATGATGCCGATATCACAGATCTTGAAGTAGATGACGAAGGCAATACTTATGCCTCTGTCAATTATTGCGGTGCTCTTCATCTGGAAGGAAACAAAGGCCGCATTCTGCCCGACGCGCCTCATGTTCATGGTGTCCTGCTGAAATTGGATCAAAAGGGAAAATTGATCTGGTGTCATGGATTCAAAAGTTTGTTCGACAACCGGATCAATGATCTCACCTTGGATCGCGAAGGCAATGTTTACATCACAGGCTTTGGCGATGGGCTCATGCATTTTCCGGGGAAGAGCGACAACATGATAGTCGGCCGCGAAAAATTGCCCAACGAATACCACAATCCTCAGGGTATGTACGTGGCCAAATACTCCAAACAAGGTGAACGCCTGTGGGTCAATTATTGGAGTTCGAAATGGGCAGAGGGCAAGAGCGTTGCAGTGAACAGCGAGGGAATGGTTGTATTGAGTTATTATAGCTACGATGCTTTGACAAATAAGGATGAGGTCATTGATCCATTTAGCCGAACCCCGAATGAACAAGTCAAAGTGAGCCTGGCTTATTTCCAGCCAGACGGTAAGCTCATCAGCATCCAGCCTTTTCAAATATTGAAAACAGATTCTAATGTGAGAGTGCCAAGGTTAAGATTCGACCAACAGGACAACCTTTTCATGTATGGGCTATTCCAAAAATCAATTCAACTGAGTCCGGAGGATTCTCTTACCAACGATGGATATTACGATAGCTGGGACTCATATCTGGTAAAGTACAACAAGCAAAAAGAGTTGTTATGGTATAGGCAATTAGGTGGACAGAATATTCAGTTGCTCGATGATATAGACATTGCTGACGATGGAAGTGTCTATGGAACCGGACAATACAGCTATGAGTGTATCC
>JBEIHH010000156.1:0-3806 GCA_040381475.1 Crocinitomicaceae bacterium
ATAAATTATTCAACTTATGGAATATAATGTCTTCGATTGATAAAAGTTAAATCGAGAAAGGATAGTCAGCACCCACTCTCAAGGCTCGGGTTGAGCGAAACGTACCCTCCCGTGCGAGTGGGAAATTGTTGGCTAAAGCCAACGACCCAATGGCGCTGGCTTAGCGATGCGTAGCCTCCCGATGACATCGGGACAAGATGTGCCTTCGCTTGTTGTTGGCTTCTAGCCAACATATCCCACATAGCGCGCGCGTAGCAATGCATACCATCCCGCACAAGCGGGACACGATTGAACTTAATTCATCTTGTATTTATTCACAACCTTCATCATTCCATCAAAGGTGGCCTGCGCATCAGCGAGTTTCATTCCTACTTCTGCCGCCAGTTTTGGAAGGTCGATCTCTTTACCGCTGTTGATTTCAGGAATGAGCAAACGAAGGAAGTGATTGATTCTAGTTGAATTTGATGCTGAGCCATTTTCTTCTTCCTCATTCAATTCTTCTTCGCCCCAGAGTTCATCATCATGATCTTCCTCAAGCTCATCATAATCCGTCAGATCATCGTCATTTATGCTATATTCAGGATGGTCTGTAATCTGAACAAGTAAATTCTTTTCAGCGGCTTCATCCATTGTCGATCCGAATATGATGAATTCCGGCTCTTTGCCTAGTATTTCACCAATGGCTGTGTACATGGTCATACTTAAATCTATTTCCGGTTCGTCGGAAAAATCAAAGCCTTCAGCAACCAATTGTTCCCATAATGCTTGATAGCCCTCAAGTGTCAATGCATTAAATGATAGCAAATTTGCCTTCTCGTTGAAGATGGCTCTGGCGAAATGTGGAAAGGCTTCGTGACTGAGTGGTGCAATTTGAAGGAATTCTTTATACCGAGAAATTCTGAATCTTGACTTCAGGCTATCGAGCTCGAATGGTTCGTATTCCTCCAGTGAAAATTGGAATCTGATTTCTTGATCACCGGCAAGTGAAATAGGAGCTTGACCGTGCTTAAAGAGCATCAAGAATGGAATGGGATTTTCATGGACTTCTCTCATAAGACTTACTTCATCTTCAATTTCCGGGTTGATTTCCGAGGCATAAAAAAAGACGTCATTAGGCGTAAATGCATTCAGGGGCATAATCAATCCTGTTGTTTGCCAGCATTGCCCGTTGTATGCAATCAGATTGAACCACATCCGGGGACGCTCAGTCTTCAAAATTTCTTCTATGCCAGGAGAATAAAATAAATATGTTTCATCTGTAAAAACATCCACCATTTCGAAAAAATCCTGCGCTGGTTGACCCTCTATAATGGTGTAACAGTATCGCCAAGGAATTGAACTTTGTTCCGATAGGAATTCACGTTCATCTTGCGGATAATGATCGAAATGTTTCTTTTCGAAATAACTGTGGATCAATCCATTTTCACCAAACGTTTTTCCAATAATATACGTGCTCTTTATGTAACGAAGTATAACAGGGTCCCAGTCTCTTGTGACATGCTTAAACTCCTTTACCCGGTCATCAAATTTTTTATCTAACCTGCTATGTGCAGCAGCATGATATAACAATTTCTTATCGATGACACGCTGAGAGATGTCAGAGTGTTGCTTGCAATGTTCCTCAATAGCTGGGTAATTCGGTGTGGTCATTGGATGCACGATTCATTGAAGTATGATGCGCAAGATAATAACTAGAGCACCAATTTTGGTCGTAGCGCGCCTTATGTTGGGTTTGACTTTTCAAACTCCGTAAGTTTTAATCCAGATACTAAATGACCATGCGCCTTCAAACCGTTCATGAGAAGTGGTATGCAATGTTCTTGGGTTGATTTCATTATGGCGATGGCTACGCTCCGCTAAGCCAGCGCTATACAAGAGCCAGCACCATTAAGAGATTCTTGGCTAAAGCCAACGACATGATCCGGCACTGGCTAGGCTTTGCTAAGCCAGCGCCATTCTGCATGGCGCTGGCTTAGCGATGCATCACCACTCCATCAGCGTTCAAATAAATCCCATATATTGGTCCACGAACTCCACACCACATCCGCTTGCCATGGACCTTCTCCTGCTCCATATCTCACACCTCGAGGCCGATGAAAGAAGTTTGTTTGCGCAGCATCTGAATAAAATTACCGGCAACAGCAAAGAATTGAAACTGTTCGAACTGATCTCCAGCGACAAACAATTGTCGTCGGAGCAAATCATGCAGAAGATCTACAAAGGTGATCAATCCGTTGCCTATCATAGTTTGAGAAAGCGGCTGATCAACCGAATCTATTCCTTTTTGATGTACCGCCTGATGAGTGATGGCGAAAATGATGTATCGAATATACCCGGAACCCTGCAGGTATGCAACATGCTCATCAACCGACAGGCATTTCAACTCGCGATTCATTATCTTCAAAAAGCTGAAAAATCAGCCAAACGCACGCGGAGTTATGATATGCTCGACTTGTTGTATCAATTCATGATTCATCACGCTGAAGCGCTCAACTTTGATATCCACGACATCATCCAACGATCGCTGGTGAATGCCGGTAATCTCGACATCCAACGTAAACTCAACTTCGCTGCAGCACTTATCAGACATGAACTCCAGCAAGCTCGTTTGAACGGCCAAACATTGAATCCCGATATGGTGACAGAAATTGTTCGGCACGAACTCAATCTTGATTTGTCATCGCTCGACGATCCGGAGTTCCAGTTCCGGATCATCAGCATTTTCAGATCAGGCATGATCTCGAACAAAGACTATTTCGAACTCGAGCCTTTTATTCTAACACGATACAACCACCTGCTTGAAAAAAATGCCTTCAGCGATTCTGACAAGAGCACACAACAAGGCTTTCTTTTTTGCCTTGCACATGCGATGTACCGCAACAGGAAATTCACCAGTGCCGGACGTGTGTTGCAAGCTGCCGGGGCACTCACATCGGAAAAAGCATTCCGCGCCAGTCCCTACTATCTGAAAATCATTTCGCTCCAGGCCGCTATCGACGCCAACAGTGGTAGAAATACGGATGCCATCGCTCTGATGAATCAGCATGCAGAACACATCAAAAAACTGAATGACTCGACCGAAAAATTCAACATGATGCTCAATACCTGCGTCTATTATTTCAATGACGGCGACTACAAGGCAGCCAATCGCATGATGCGCGAAACAGAGGCCAACCTCAACGGCTCCAGAAAAAAAATGGGACCAGAATGGGAATTTAAAAGAAGGATGATTCATCTTATCATCCGGATTGAACAAGAGAGCCTCGCCGAATCCGATAAAATGTTGCAGAATTTGTTGAAAGACTACAGTCAACTTTTTAACCATCCGGCCTATGAACGCGCGCGTATATTTCTCGGGTTTGTAAAACGGTATCTTCAAGATCCCATGTCGGTCACCTCTGCGGATTTTCGGGATGAAGTGCGAACCTCCGGTCTGGCATTGCCGGCGCACAAAGAAGATTTACAGGCCATCATATTTTTTTGTTGGCTACTGGCGAAAATGCAGAACAGACCGTACTACGTTGTATTGATGGAAAGGCTGGCAGAGGGCATCGACTACAATGAATTGATACTTCCGGCCGACTTCGAAGAACGTTATGGTATGCTCAAAATGAAAATCTCAATAGGCCATGCTGTAATCAAAGAATAAAATTTGTGCAAAAGCGAAAACCCCGTTGCCGGGGTTTTCAAATACACAAGTTCTAACCAAACCATATTATGAACTCAGCGCCACCTTTTTCGCATTCAATTCAGTGAGTACAAGATCAGCCTCTTCAACCTGACGTTCTACTTTACCAATGTCGAAC
>JBEIHH010000157.1:0-3727 GCA_040381475.1 Crocinitomicaceae bacterium
AGTCATACTGCTGAGGTCCCGCGTAATTTCATACGGATTCTTTGATAATGCCATCATGCGATTGAGCGACATTTCATTGAAATGGTCCCTGTCTAAAGCCAGACTCAAATTGAAATAGGTCTGGCGCCAGGGCTTCTGGAAAGATTTGTTATCCGGATTGAAAGATTGTGCTGCAACATCCGTGCATATAATCAGAAACGATAAAATGAACAGTTTGTTTTTCATGATAGGAATCTTTGATCTAAAGTAATTCAAGTTTTTTTTGCTTGACTCCAGTGCGTCCTAAAATTCTCGGTTCGTTCATACATAGCACACCACCAGACCAATGAAGACACAAATAAAAACAAAGAAATCTATTCAGCTCTTCTTCAGTTGTAAAAATTCCCCTCTCATCCCAACAGGTTCGGTTTGTTTAAAGCTCATAAACGAGATTCAACGATCCCCGGCTGAATGCACCAACCGACTGGTGAATTTTCGCTTCGACTTGGGGCCTTCTTTGAGTATGTCATTTTCCAAATACCATTTGGCCACTGCCTCATTCTGCGTCAGCTCAATAAGCATAAAGCCATGATCCCTGAAATTCACATATTTCAAATGAGGATTGATTTTCCGCGCAGAAAGTTTTCTTTCCGCAATCCTTGCTTTCCAGGTGGGAATATATTCATTCAAACTTGCTGATGTGACACTTGGCGTAACCCATTCAGCTCCCATCCCGGTTTTTTCATCTCTGAAATCATACCTGAGTTCCATAGAAAAAGAGGCATGCACATCACCGGTAAGTATGATTATGTCTTTCTTTCCCTGACTGTGCCATTGTGCCAGCAGCCAATCTCTTTCGTAAGGGTAGCCCTCCCACATATCCATACTCTTTCCAAATTTCGCCAATTGGGGAGGTAAATTGAAGGTATTGAATATTACCTGATTTCCGATGAGTTTCCAGCGCGCATTTGAGTTTGAAACTTCGCGGTTCAACCATTCTCGCTGTTCAGAGCCAAGCATTGTTCTTGCAGAGTCGGCTCGCTGCGGATCGTCCAACGATTGTGCTTGTTTTGTTCGTCCTTTCAGGCGTCCGTCCAGCATAAACAAATCTGCGAAATCCCCAAAATGAAAACTCCGCTGGACAGTCAGTTCAGCATTGTTGTGCAATGGCATCCACTCAAAATAGGCCTGCCGTGCATTTTTCACGCGCTGCTGCCAGGTGCCTTCATTTTCCTGATGATTTTGTGCGCCGTCTTTGTATGCGTCATTCGCTATCTCATGATCATCCCAAACAGCAATAAATGGCACGACCCGATGAAGTTCTTTCAATTGCGGATCGAGTCGGTACTGCGCATAACGGGATCTGTAATCGGCCAATTCTATGATTTCCTTCGCCGGTAAATGCTTTCGGGCCATCTTTTTGCTTCCATAACGACTGGGTTCGTGCTCATAGATGTAGTCGCCGAGATGCATGACAAAATCAAGATCCTCAATGGCAGCAATACTTCCGTATGCGTTGAAATATCCCCATTCATAATTGCTGCAACTGACCACCGCCATTTTTAATGACTCCAGGTTTTCACCAATCGTTCTTGTACGACCAATTTCTGAATTGCCACTGGCATGAATAAACCGGTAATAATAGTTCTTACCTGCTTCGAGCTTTTCAACGTTTTGCTTGACTGTATAACCGGTCATTGCTTCAACTGAAACAATGCCCGAATAAGCCAATTCAGAAAAGTCTGCTTTTTCAGCAACCTGAATCTCAACCTTCATATCACCAGCGATTTTATATGGATTCAGAGCCGTCCAAAGCACTACCGAAGAACTCGTAGGATCACCCGATGCTACGCCAAATGGAAAAGAGCCGGCTGTCTTCAACACTTCGTTGATCTCGTCACAATAGATCTCCTGGTCTTGAGCCGTAAGGTTCAAAAACGCAAGCAGAAGACAAACCACAAGGCACTTTTTCATGTTACAAACTAATGACATGAAAACCTTCGACATGTTATAAAGTCATTAAAATTGGCTGATTTCCCTCTGTCATCATAACGAACACATGATGCATCCAAGAGAAATAGCTAAAAAAAAAACACATCGTCACAAACACAACATTGCATTGCGACTGCCTTTATTAACCACTCCGATACTTTCAGCGCTGAACAAATTACGGGTTCAGCAGTTATAACACGGCAATAGCAACTCCTACCTGATTTGGAAAAGATTATAGAAGTAAAACACCTCGCCAAGCGCTTTGGAAGTTTTGACGCCGTCAAGGACGTCAACTTGACAGTGTATCAGGGAGATGTTTTTGGATTTCTGGGCCCCAATGGCGCCGGGAAGAGCACATCTATTCGCTGCATGCTTTCCCTTATCAAACCCAATCACGGTGAAGTATATGTATTTGGTAAATCACTCTCAAATCACCGGGAGGAAATTCTTCGACGTGTAGGCAGCATCATTGAGAAGCCGGACTTCTACAAATACCTGTCGGCTGCCAGAAATCTGGAGATTTTCAGTCGCCTTTCAGGAGTTCATTCCACGAAAAAGGATATTTACAAGATGCTCGAATTCGTTGGACTGAATGGAAGGGAAAAAGACAAGGTGAGCGGTTTTTCGCATGGTATGAAGCAAAGGTTGGGCATTGCGCAGACACTTCTGCACAATCCGGACCTGATCATACTGGATGAACCTACTACAGGACTCGATCCTCAAGGTATTATCGATATCAGGAATCTTATTCTTCGACTGAAGAGTGAGCAGAACAAAACCATTTTGCTTTCATCGCACCAGCTTTCCGAAATTGAAATTATCTCGAACAGAATGGTGATCATCAATCACGGTGTCACTGTTGTTGAAGGCAATGTTGCTGATTTGCTCAATGCGCAGGAACTTGTTGTAAGAATCGAAGTCGACCATCCGGAAAAGGCGCATGCGATCATCAGTTCAAATTTCGATCAGGTAATCATTCAGCAAACAGAAGCGAACATGTTGCAAATCGCTGCAGATAAAAATCAAATTCCGATGTTGACCAAGGCATTGACTGAGCGGGATGTGATGATTTACTCCATCGAATCGAAAAAGAAACTTGAAGATTACTTCATTAAAATGGTCGCTTCATGATGCTTCTCAAAAGTACCCGCAACGAATTCATCAAGATAGCCGCCAAACCGCGCAGTTATCTCGGGCTAGCCGCAATCACTGTTCTTGTGGGCGTTATATTATTTGCACTGAAGGCAGACGGTATGTCGTTTATATCATTTGTTACTGCATCATTCGAGCAGACGCTCACTTTCGGAGGAAATATACTCAACGGAAATCTGGTTGCATTCATTGTTTTACAAATGCTTGTCATTCACATACCTCTGCTGGTTGCTCTGGTAACCGGCGATCTGGTTTCCGGTGAAGCCGCCATGGGCACAATCAGGATGTTGGCGACAAAACCTATATCCCGAACGAAATTGCTGCTTTCGAAATTCATTGCCGGCAGCATGTACACCGCACTTATTGTAGTATGGTTGGGCATCATGGCTGTGGTGATTGGAAAATGGATGTTTGGTTCGGGCGATCTCATGGTACTTAACAGCGACGGACTTGTGATACTGCAGGAAGCCGATATCAACTGGCGTTACATAGGAGGATTTACGGTGGCTTTTCTGGCTTTGCTCACGGTATCATCATTATCCATTTGTCTTTCGTGTTTTTCTGATAATTCCATTGGTCCGATTGTTACCACGATGTCCATCAT
>JBEIHH010000158.1:0-3712 GCA_040381475.1 Crocinitomicaceae bacterium
CTCGATTGCTTCCTGCAGTGATTGCTCTTTGGCAGCATCGTTGCGCATCCTGTGTTCAAGGCGCTTCATCTTACCTTCTATTGTCAGTTGATCTTCATCAGCCCAGTTAATCAAGTTCTCGCATTGCTGAATTTCCTTTATTCCATTTATGCTTGTCATCAACATCTCTTCAATTTCTTTTTGTGTCATTGTTCTCATTTTTTGATCGCTTTTTGTTGTTGTCCTTTTTTGTTTCATTTGGACGAGGCGAAGTAGCAACCACATGCAGGCTTGGGAAAAGCCGATTTTCGCCTTCAACGGTCGTGAATAACATACCCATTTTCTAAACCATGCCTCACAAATAAGCAGCTATATCAACTCATTCAGAAAATGACGGCTGGTTTCCAACGGTCGTCAGGCAGCGGTAAAAAAAACAATCGAAAAAAAATTGCGCACTTGAAAATGAACGCATTAGAAATGAAGAAAAAAACGATTTCGGGCTTCATCAGGATCGATTCTGAGTTTAAAAACCGTCCGAAATGGAAATAATAGGAGATTGACACATGTGATCACCGGAATTTTCCTCTTCGCAAAGCGCGTCAAGGATAGGAGGACGCCAAGAGGTTTTGTATAGGATGGCATGTGTCCTCTGGCTCATGCTCAGCGAAGCCTAACCCGAGTCGAGGAAGAAAATGGGAATATCATATGGCATAACAAAGTGTTGTGGTGGGGTATGAAGAATGATATCTTCGCGTTATCAGATAAAACAAAAGGATCAAGATTGCAAAGTGGATCTAGAAAGGACACGTTTATCCCATTCACTTTGTTAAAATATAAAACCGGCTCTTGCGTTTGTCTGTTTGAATAGTTTAGATTCGCGAAAACAACGATAAAAGACTGAATTATGTCCCTCAAGAACATCCCCTGGTTAGAAATTCTGGCTCCATTCTGGAAAGATATTCAGATTGTATCCGGGGAAACCAGTGCCTTGCGGTTGATCCGAAACAACGAGGAGTTGATGGAAGACGATCAGAAATACGCTGAAATTCTGCGGCAGGTGGAACACCCTTCAGAAACCAAAAAATGATCGTGCGTGAGTGTTGAAATTGGTTTCTTCTCATCGCTAATTATTTTCCTATTTATCATCCTTCCCGGCATTTGTTTTCGCAGAGGCTACTATCACGGCGCATTCACCCGTCAGTTCCGGTTCAGCGGACAAGGTCTCCTTACTGTTGCCTACACCTTTGTTTTAGGCTTGGCTCTCAACTTTGTCTTTATTGAATTATTCAATTGCCTTCAGGACTACGATATTGTTGTCAACACGGAATTAGACAATTTCAAAAAACTTCTTGAGGATGATAACCAAAATACATCTCGGACATCCGGCAATTCATTTGAGGGTTTTTATGAAAGTTGCAGAAATACTTATTGGTCATACCTCGCAGGCATATATATATTCTCAATGCTTTCTGGTTTTGTTCTCAATCGATTGGTAATCCTCCTTGGTCTTGATTTATCTGTCCGAATCTTGCAATTCAACAACGAATGGCAGTACATCTTTGATGGACGGAAACTTGATCAGAATAAACAAGTCTTTTCGCGCAAGAAATTCTCGAGGCGCATCAAGTATGTCTTTGTGGATATTCTCACAGATAATGGAAGCGAAAGAGGCCAGCTTTACAGAGGATTACTGAAAAATTACGAGATCAATGACAAAGATCCCTCGAAACTGTCCAGTATTTCTATTTCCAAAGTGAAGCGTTGGAAAAGAGTATTTGATCAAAATAAGAGTGAGTCGTGGGAACCTGTCGAAATTCCAGGGGACCTCTTTACGATCCTCGGCGACCGCATCCTCAATGTCAATTGTCATTACATAAAAGATGACAAATCTGTCAAATACAATTGGTTTGATGTTGTTAAGCTCGTGTACTTATTATTCATGGCCGTGATCAATTTTTCACTATTCATCATGATTGTGTTCAAACTTGGACTGCAGATGATCCCGTTTGGTGATGAGATAGAAAACCGAGGCCTCTTCTTTAGAATTATTGCAGCATACTTCATCTCTTCAGCGTTCAGCATACTTACCCCGTTTGATTTCTCAGACTCCAAAGTAGCATTCAGCAAGCAGACCCTGAAAATACAGACAATTTCTTTTTTGATTACTGGAGTACTTATTCTGATCATGCTGTGGATTTGAAGTCATGATTAATTCAAGTTCTTGAAGTCTCCATTTTTCTATGCCAATTTATCGTTTAGTAGCGCAGACTTAGCAAGGGGTAACTCACCACCCACTCAAACCGCAACCCTCTCAGGATTTTACGGATGCCGCCACGCGTACCCGCTTCGGCGTGAGCAGATTCCGGGCAAACCTGATCTCCGCTTCCAGGCCGGCGATGCGGCATTTGAGTAGCTCCTGGCGGGAAGGATGGAACTTTGACATGCGTTTGAGTTTTTTGGTCATTTGTTGATCCACCCACGTCAAGATACGGGACCTATCCTTTCCTGTTGCCTTCATTCCTGTCCTCAACGCCGCCAGATATTCAAGGCCCATCGTCTCTGAATCCCACTCCATCCGCATTTCCTCGAGATGATTCTTCGCGTGATACAATGAAACTTCCAATGACTTGATCTGTTTCTCGAGCGCCTTGCGGATAACCGATGAATTTTCAGACGAACCTGTTTTTAAAGACTTCTTCTTCTTTTGAAATTGCTCAGGAAGGTGCACCAGACCAAGCTGTCGCGTGAGCGCGGCACTGAGTCCCGCGGAGCCATTCTCGATCTTCGCTATATAATACCGCCTAACCTGAAGCAAAGTTGCAAGTTCCTGCTGGGTGATATGCAACTTGCTGCGCAAATCCGCCAAATATGTTTCCGAAGCCATCAATCAAAGGTAATACTTTTGGCACAAATATTTTGGCACACTTTTTTTGTGCCGCTTTTTTTGTGCCAAATTGACCTCAGTGTTCCATTCATTTTTATCGCTCTTAACTTTCCATTAGAAAATTCTCTGCACAATGAATGGAATGTATTCTTCATTGTCGTTGCGCTGCAGCATCCTGGTAATTCCGGCACCGCAGACCACTGAATTCCTGCCCAAATTGACCACCTCCATGTTGTGTAGTTGAGATGAACATTTGGGACAATCTAAGATTGACGAAATCCGCATCAAAGGTCGATCTATATTAAGCAAACACCTTCTTAATTTCTTCTAACATACTCTCACATCTGCGTGGTCAATGGAAACCGGAATTCAGTGGTCAACGGTGCCAGAGTTTCCAATTGGATCAATTAGCTCCCCCCCCCGCTTAACCCGTTCCGCATAGTCCTGATAATTAGATCGTTATTACTCACATTTGAAAAAGCAGAAGAAAAAGCGTCATCGCACTTGCAAAACATAAAAACTTGTCTATTTTTGCGCCTCCAATTTCGAAAGAATGCGGAAAGAACAACGTTACTGTTGTGAAACGGTCGGGTAGTTCAGTTGGTTAGAATACGTGCCTGTCACGCACGGGGTCGCGGGTTCGAGTCCCGTCCCGACCGCTAATGTTTCAATTAAGCCCCTGATAATCAGGGGCTTTTTTATTGACCGTGGCACCCACCGTGGCACGATTTATTTTGGAATTTTCTCTTTTTGGAATTTTCAATGTCTAGTTTCACTTTTCATCTACCCAAACTTTGCGTATGAATCGTCATAGGTTAGAATAAAAATGAGACTTAAGTCTTTCTCTCA
>JBEIHH010000159.1:0-3670 GCA_040381475.1 Crocinitomicaceae bacterium
AGCTATGGTGAAGCAAATAAAGCTCACCCATGCACATGCCATGGCCATGAACAAACCACTTGTCATGATTCGATTCCTGCGCACCACTGATCAGGGCCAGGTAAACCTGAAATTCGCTGAGCAACGATGCGTGTTCGTCCTGCTCATCGGTTTGCTCTTCATCGACTTCCGTGTCATCCGCCATTTCGCACAAACAATGCGATGTATGTATATGCATGGATTGATGGTCTGTATCGGAAATGGTGTTTTGATGATGTGCATCGGCATCAGCGACGCGGATGCTGCAGTTGCAATAGGAGGCGAACAACATTCCGTTACCAAACAGTAACCAGAAAAACAACAAGATCGAAGAGATCAATCTGCACTTCTGAAGACTTTTTTGATGGCCGGTTATTGTTGGTTGTTCTATCACAAGAAACGCACTAATCCTATTTACGCAATCAAAGATGAAAAGATTCAATAGCGTTTAAAATGGATTTAAGGTTTATTTAACGACCAATGCAAAAACAGGAACCAAAAGGAGGATAAGGATAATTTTTATAATAAACCATTTTGATGCAGATCCCAGATGGTTTTGATAGATCACCTCACAACTGCACAAAATCAATCTCATGATCAGGATTTGCTTTTTCTTTTTTCTTATTCCTGATTAGCTTCTTTGGAAGCTTCAACCTATGGTCTCGTGGTGGAACTTTTGAATTGGGGCCATTGATGAAACACACTTGTATTGTGCCTCCGGCAGAACTCTGAATGGTAGTCACATCATTCTGTTCGTTGGACGCGTGGATGGATTCGTGTCATGTAATTTTGTACATATTTTGATCCTGCCAATGACTCATTCAACGAAAATATTTTTCGGATGAACGTATTTACAAGCCAATGGGATTTAAAACGTTAATAAGAAAAAAATAAACACACCTTTATTCCTCCCTCCGTCCGTGTCTCCGCGCTGAAACAAAAGGAACCTCCTTATTCCTCCCTACCTCTGTGTCTCCGTGTTAAAAAAAGAACAACCTCCTTATTCCTCCCTACCTCTGTGTCTCCGTGTTTAAAAAAGCACTCAAGGCTCGTAACCATCTGTAAGCGTCAACAGAAACGCCACTATATCCAACTCTTCTTCTTCGGTGAGCATCAAATTGCCAACGCGCTGGCGTATGATGTTTCTGGAAACCTCTGGCATTCCGTAATCAGCCACATCCCGGACATTTTTGAAATGCACAACCTCAGCAATAGTCTTAAAATACCCATTGTGAAAGTATGGGCCTGTGTATTGAACATTGCGCAGCGTCGGAACACGAAACTTACCGTCTTGAAGCTGATCATTTACAACGGCGCCTAATCCAAGATCAGTGGCTTCGCGACCTTTCGGATTGAGTTCAGTAGAAGTGGTATAAAATGGATTCTCTTCGTTTTTTGGAATACCAAGGTTATAGTATTCATATTTTGTAAAGAGCACTTTTCCCGAAGACGGATCAGGCGACATGCTGTGGCATGCAACACAATTGGCTTTTCCCTGAAAGAGCTCTAGTCCGCGACTTTCCTGCTCAGTGAACGATACTTTGCCCTGCAACATCAAATCGAATTTGGAACTGAATTCGTTGAACAATGCACTTCGCTCAAATGCAGCAATCGATTCAACTATGTTGTGGTATACTATTTCTTTCTTCTTTGCCTTGCCATAAAGCTCTCGATACATAGAATAATATGGAGCCTTTTTTAGCTCGGTCATGAGCATGACGGAATCCTGGTTGTTCATCTCAGCCGGATTAAAGAACGGTCCACTGAGTTGATGCTCAAGGGTATTTGATCTCCCATCCCAAAATAAACCCCCGGTGTATTCTCCCAAGTCATTTTTACGGAGCGGTGGAATGAAACCAACGTAAGCCAGTGACTGCGAATTGCGGTTAACGAATGCACCGTCAACCATGCCTTCGGAAACTATCGCATGGTCAGGATCACTGAATGCAGTTTTTGGCGCGTGACAAACTGTGCACGACTGACCATCCGGATGACTCAAGGCTTTGTCAAAAAAGAGTTGTCTGCCCAGCTCAACCTTTGCAGCATAGATTGCTTCAGGATCCTTCTTCTTTTTGATTGGAGAAAATGAAAATACCACCAAACTGATAACACAGATGATTGGAAGAGAAAATTTCATGCTACAAAGGAAATGGAGATTATTTCACTTCTGACTGATGAATGTCAACAGTCAATTTCAATGATTCGGTAATTAGTATGTATAGAGCTTATGTATTTTGAAGTCTAAGTAAGGTACTTGGTTTTTCTTCGGTTATCTCCAGATGATTCTTGCCTGCTCAGCTATTTGCTCAAGATCTGTGATATTCTTATTGAGGTCTGTTCGAATGATTTGCCAAAGAATTTCATCATCAACATCAAAAAATTCGTGTACAATGAAATTCCTCATGGAGAGCATATGCGTCCATGGAATTTGCTTGTTTTTTTTCTGGAAATTGAAAGGAATATGCTTGACACTTTCCCCCATGATTTCAAAATTCCTGATTACGGCATCTCTCACGAGCGAATTGTGGGTGAATTCATGATAATCCTTCAAGTCTCGGGTGTAATCGGTAATTCTTCTCATGGCTGAAAGCATTTCATCCAGAAAGAAGTCGAACCGTTGTCCCCTTGGTCTCTTCATATGAATTGCACTTCATTCATCACGTCGTTTTTCATGGCGGGTTTGATCGCGTGCGGGGTGATGATGTCTATGTGTATTTCAAGCTTTCTTTGAAGAAATTCTTTCAGGACGAAAAAGTCCCAGCCAAGAGGTTTTTCCAACTCAACCAGGACATTGATATCACAAAGCTTGTTGTGGTGATGGTCAATATAACAATCGAAGCAACCGATGCGGGTTACGCCAAATTTTCTCCGGAGTTCCGGTTTCAGTCTTTTGATGAGGGAAATGACTCGCTGATCGATCATTCTTAAAAGCTGAAATTACATGCGTTCAATAACCATGGCGCTTGCTCCTCCGCCTCCGTTGCAAATACCGGCACCTCCAATTTTTGCATTGTTCTGGGCAAGCACATTGATAAGGGTCACAATAATTCGTGCGCCAGAGCAGCCAAGCGGATGGCCAAGAGAAACTGCACCTCCGTTCACATTGACACGGCCCGGATCTAGATTCATTTTCTGAGTATTTACTATACCTACTACGGAAAACGCTTCGTTCAATTCCACGTATTCAAGATCTTGCATTTCAAGACCTGCTTTTCTAACCGCCTTTGGCAGTGCCTGCGCAGGTGTTGTGGTGAACCATTCTGGAGCCTGCTCTGCATCAGCATAACCACGGATTTTGGCAAGTGGTTTTAATCCAAGAGCCTCCATTTTCTCACGGCTCATGAGCACAACGGCTGCAGCCCCATCGTTCATGGTGCTTGCATTTGCAGCTGTTACCGTACCTTCCTTAATGAATGCCGCTCGCAGACCCGGTACTTTATCGAAATTGACGTTTTTGTATTCTTCATCTTCGCTAATCGTTATGGTCTGTCCTTTGCGGTCCGTCATCTGCAGTGGTACGATCTCATTGTTGAATTTACCTGCTGCCCATGCTGCTGCAGAGCGCTTGTAACTTTCAATGGCAAATTCATCCTGAGATTCACGACTGATATTGCACTCTTTGGCACACATATCGGCGGCCACACCCATCGCA
>JBEIHH010000160.1:0-3333 GCA_040381475.1 Crocinitomicaceae bacterium
AACTCAGTTTGCAGGAAGTGTACGGTATGAAATCATCAAGCGTCTTTATATCAAAGCGCGTTACACTTATTTCGACAGGAATTTTGCCAACTTTGATCCTACTTTGCTTGTAGGGGAAAACAGAGACCGGGAATCATGGAGAATGCCTGCCTACGGATTGCTTGACCTGTTTGCCGGATATGATTTTACATACTGGGACATCAAGTTTACGGCTACTGCCGGTGTGAACAATGCACTTGGAACGGTCTACCTCTCGGATGCACAGAACGGTACTTTGTTCAATGCATCCACGGCAACCATATTTATGGGCATGGGTCGCAGAATGAACTTTGCGCTTCGACTTACTTTTTAGAATTAATTATCCTGAAATAAAAATGAAAAAAATTAACTTGTTGTTCGTTTGTCTTTTGATGAGTGCACTCTCATTCGCACAAGCAACACTGCCGTTGTCATGGAATTTTGCCAACAATGTATTACCAGAGGGATTTACAGAAACAAACGTGAATACAGCTGCTCCACCTTATTATACTGGTTCGGGTAATCCTCAGCCGGCTTACAAACTTGACGCGACTGGTGACATCCTCATGATTCAAGTTGTAACTACTCCAGGAGCGTTTACATATGACCTAACTGGTAATAGTTTCTCTGGCGGTACTTTTTTGGTTGAAGAATCCGAAGATGGTTCTGTGTGGAATACACTGCACACCTTCACGGCGCCTCCATCAGGTTATACGGGATATACAGAAACACCAGACCCTCTGAGCCGTTATTTCAGATTTTATTATCAAAACAAAGTTTCTGGTAATGTCGGAATTGACAACGTGGAAATCGAAGCAGGTGTATCTTCTAATCAGGAAATACTCGTTGCTGAGGGCGCAAATACAATTGTGAATGGACAGACTTTTTATGTGGCTTCGCCGGTTGCAACAACAACTCCAGTTATATTTTCAATTCAAAACCTAGGTCTTGCAACTTTGAATGTGAGTTCAATGACATTAAGTGGGAGTGAGGCGGCGGATTTTGTGCTATTGACTGCTGCTCCTGTAAGTGTTTCTGCACAAAGCAGTGCAGATCTTATAATTAATTTTACGCCAGCTGCAAATGGCTCACGACATGCTGTGTTGACGATAGATAACGATGACATTAACGCTAATCCGTATGTCATTAATTTATTTGGTATCGGCGGAACACTGGCTTCTGAACCTGCTGACCAACCTGTCAATCTTTCATTTGGAACGCCTAAGTCATATCGTATCAGCGCAACATTCTTCGACGCAGTGTCTAACCCAGATGGTTATGTTGTGCTAAGAAGCAATGGCTCGCCGGTTATTGATGTGCCCGTTGATGGAATCGCTTATAAGCGAGGTGATGTAATCGGTGCTGCTCAAGTGGTGAACTCAGGAGATATTCAAGGATTTAGCCCGAGTAATATCATTGCTAACACGCAATATTATTTCTCGGTATTTGCTTTCAATGGCAATGGACAATTCACCAATTACAATACTACAAACCCATTGGCCGGCAACATTACATCGAGTGGGTCTATGCAACCTGCCGACTACTACAGCAGTGTGTCAACCAGCTCGCCTTCTTTTGTTACACAGCTGCACAACAAGATTAATCCGCACTTCACGCAATTCTATGGCAGCTATGGTCCTTTTATGGTCGAGAAGTTTTTCGCCAGAGACACAACGAATAATCAACGTGTTGTCACTTGCGCTTACAGTGGCCTAAATGAACTTTACAATCAACCATTCGATTGGACAACTAACGATTTTGCAAGAGAACATACATATCCACAATCTTGGATGCCAACTGTTAATGCTTCTGACTTTGATAGCCGTCCTGAATACAGCGATTATCATATGATTACGCCTGCGAATCAGAACAACGTGAACGCATTGCGTAGTAACTATCCGCTTGGTGTTGTTGTTACTCCTACTTATACTTTTATGGGTTGTAAGAAGGGGCAGGATGCGAATGGAAACATCGTTTTCGAACCTCAGGATTCGTATAAAGGAAATGCAGCTAGAAGTTTGTTCTATCAAACGGCATGTTATAGCGGCGTCGCTTATAATGGACCAGCAAACACTGATGCTACATATGGTGGAAGCTGGTCCTTACCTCAAACAATTAGCTCTAGTATTAACTATGGTCAAGATCAGTATGTCTTGAAAATGTGGCACTATCAAGATCCTCCAGATAATTTTGAAATTGCGAGAAATGACTATGTTGACTCCCTTCAGGAAAACAGAAATCCGTTTATCGATAGTGTTCATTTTGCATGTTATATCGATTTCAGTAATATGAACTATATACCAAATCCAGTTTTCCCTTGTAATACTGTCGGTCTTTCTGATGTGAAACTTCCTAATGTTAGTTTCATGATTGCGCCAAACCCAAATGCTGGTGTGTTCAATCTGATTTACGATACAAAAAGCGCTCAGAATGTTGTAGTGAATATTTATGACCAAACAGGCAGAGTGGTTTTCAGTAAACAATCATTCTTCCATGCCGGAACAAATAACTTGCCTTTGGATATTAGTCGCGTTAATCAAGGTATGTACATAGTTGATATCACTACCGAAAATGAACACATCACCGATCGGTTGATTATTCATTAAGGCATGAAGAGTTTACATAAAAAATTTGAGGCCGTCACAATGACGGCCTCTTCTTTTTGCTCGAATTCTATTGCTGAATGTGGGGTCAGTCGTGATGATAGCTTTCACCTTTTAGAATCGTGAATGCGCGATATGTTTGCTCCACAAGCAGAAGACGAATCATTTCATGTGAGAATGTCATCTGTGATAAAGAAATTTTTCCATTTGCACGCGCATATATTTCTTCTGAAACGCCAAACGCTCCGCCGATTATTAGAACCAATGATTTTGCACCAGTATTCAATTTTTTTTGAATGAAGGAAGCAAACTTTCTTGAAGAGAATTCTTCTCCACGCTCGTCGAGTAGAAGAACATGATCTTCTAGCTTAAGCGTTTTAAATAACAATTCTCCTTCTTTCTGTTTGAGTTGATCGGGCGTAAGTCCTTTGGAGTTGACATCCGGAAGCTCCCGGTATTCAAGGCGCGCGTAGTGCTTTAATCTGTCAAGATAAATCGTAATACCTTCCTTCAAATAGGCAGTGTTTGTCTTGCCAATGCAAAGTATTGTGATCTTCACAAAGAGAAATTATTTGTAAGTCAAACTCGAATATTATTCCCGTTGATCGTCTTTCGAATCGCGTATGTCTTGCTTGCGCAGTGGATTTGAGCCGTATTCACGGAAATGTTTGCGCTGGCGGAAAACATCGCACGCAGTGAAAATGGCCGCACG
>JBEIHH010000161.1:0-3250 GCA_040381475.1 Crocinitomicaceae bacterium
CAATTGTATTGCGTGTAGTGAAACAGCAGATCGCTGTCGAAGGTGGTAAGAAAGTAATACACGACTTCATCGGGGGTATGGCCACCGCCGGCCGGATAAAGCGTATCGCACTGTCCGCCTACGCCAACCATAAGTCCGGGACCATTAAACTGGCCACCCCAACCACCTGCGCCGTTCCCATGCAAGGGCTCATAGCCCACAGCGGGAGCAGTGAGAATTTGGGTGATGGAAGGATTCACTCCGGAAATGGATGTGGTCGGAATACCTAGTCCGCAGTTGTTGTTTCCTGCCGATGAGTTGAATCCGGCATAAAGCACTTCTGTCACATTACTCGCAAATGGCCCCGAGATGCTGACCTGCACAGGCTCGTAGGTACAAATACCAATTTTCAAATTAGGGATGTCCTGGTCCACATTGATGTTGAGCGTGCCTCCGTCGTAGTTGGAGTAGATCACAACATTGCCTGTTCCGTTGCAGAGCGGGGAGACATCGGGATTCGTTACTCCCTGATATCCGTTGTTCAAAAACCAATCTTGCTTCATGCCCAATGCCGGAACACCATCGGGAGTATTGTTGGATGGAAATGCGCAGGTCGACGTCGATGATGTTCCAAATGTGTCGGGCGACCAGGTTGAACCGGGGTCAACGGAACGTGTGGAGTAGGTGCCTGCTGTATCTCCCGAACCAACCCGAATTCCCACATGAACCGGGGTACTCGGCTCAGCTACCCCCTGAAAAGGACCGTAAAAGAATGCGATGCTTCCAAAACCAAATCCTGTGTAGACTTGGCTGATAATGCGAGCTTGAAATGAAAAAGACTCGCCGATATAACCCACGCGACGTACATTTTTCCATTGCACACGAATTCCCTGAAAGTCGATGGTGTAACTCACTTTGGATGTCGCATCAATGCCCTCGAGGTTGGTGGCAAACGGTGCAATGACTGGCGCGGAATTCCCCTGCGAAAGCGGATCGTAATTGTTGGCAGTTGGAGCAGTACTCAATGTCATGAATCCGTTTGTGCTGATGAACATCGAAGTATGCGATTCAACACCCATGGTTGTCGGCAGAATGGAAATGGCGGCAGTCACATTGTCATCAAATGGTCCCGAAAAGACCACTTGGTCACCTGTAAGTTCCGTCCACGAATCAGGGTTTTGGCCGAGATAATAATAGTCGAGTATCTGGCCATTCATTTGCAAGCAAATGAATTGAATCAGGCAAAGAGTTGCAAAAATGAATTTGGTCGATTTCATTCAGTATAATTAAGTATGAATAACACTTGAACCATTCAAAAGGTTGCACGGTCGGGTATCAAAATTAGCTTGTGGACCCACCGAATTAAAAGGTTCGAAAATAGAAGGGGGACAGACAATCGTCCGGCCCCCGTGTTTTATCGAATAATTAAGTTAATGTGATCAACGCTGCCAAAACACGCCCGCATTATTGGTCTTGTAGGTAACCCATGTTGTATTGCCCTTGTCTCTTTTTTCTTCCTCTTTGTGCGGATCTTGTGCGAAATAGTCCAGTGGAAGAAGTCGGATATACGTGTAGGTTTTTCCCTCAGCGGCAGATTCCATGTTGTACTCGCTCGCGGCAGGACACTCCAGCATGTAGAGGTTTTTGGCCATGTAATTTTCGAGATACTCCTCTTTGGTCTGCTCACTCTGATTGTTCCAGTTTGCGTCGGGGTTTAGAATCAACGGCTGGCCGGTGATCAGGCGCTCCCGAACTTCCTCGATGCTCAATAGTTCTCCTTTGTCATTCATGACATAGGCTTCAAACGTCGGATCAATCCAAAGCCATTTTTTGAGCGTCTCCGAATAAACGGAGTTAATGACATGACAATCCTGATCAATTTTCAGGCTGTCTTTCGGCAGGCATGTCACGATTCTGGATTTAATGCCCAGCGCTAAATAGCACTCATTCAATACCAACGAGAGCCCTCGGCAGTTTAATCCTCTGTTTTCTTTCTTGCAGACCTCCAACATACTCATGGCATTTTTAACCTCGGGATTTCCATTCATCCCATCATGCGGCACTAAATCGTGCACCCAGTGCAGTAGATTCAGTATTTTCAATACGTCTGAACCCTGCCCGGCAATGCTGTCCAGTTTGAATCCTTCGCGCAGTGCGGTTAAGTTGGCATGGTCGCTTTTCTGATAGCTAAACGCCGGTATCGGTCGGCTGTCGGCCGGGTTGTATTGATGTGCTCTTTTGAGAATGTCTAAATAGTCGCCCGTGGATTTCAACTTTCGGTTGAGTTCCAGAAATTCTTTTTCGTTTCGTATGCTGTCAAGGTCTGTGTCGCTCTGCACATGGCGATAATCGTTATATCCGGCGTCAATTGCTTTGCTAAGGGTCATTATCGCCATTTTCTTGTCATTCGAAAGGGCGTAAATGCACGTTAAGTTGTAGTAAATGTTATTGAGAATATAGGTGTAAGGTCCTTTTTCCTCCGCACTCAGATTTTCATAGTTGGATAGATATTCCGATAACAGTGTATTGAACGATTTTAAATCTCTTTGATCATATGCGGTGTTGAAGCCTGCGGCCTTGTTGGTCATAAAATCTTCCATCTTTTCAGATGGTGTAGTTTGGGCAAAAAGTTGAGTGACTATGAATAGGAAGATGAATAGTGCTAGTGGTTTTTTCATGGATTGGGTTGGTTTTAAGTAGTAATGCATTGACATTTATTTTGGAGACTATCGGACTTTGATTTTACCTAAGGAAGTATTCATGATGACCTTCAATTTCCCTGTTCCAATATTCAATTGGCTATGCGATTTTTCCTTCAGTTCCGGTCGATCCACTTTCACACTTCCCAAACTTGCGCTCAAATCCAGTCGGCAATCGCTCAGTGAATTGTTGAGTTGAACATCAATGTCGCCTAAGCTTGTTGTAAGGCTGCATGCTGCTGTTGCCGTTACACCTTCTCCTATAATATTTCCCTTGTCCGTATTACCGGTAATCTCTCCTTGAACATCGATCAGCGAAATGTCTCCCAGGGCGGTATATACATCGAGAATCCCTGAGCAATTGCTTACGGTTATATCTCCCAGGGAAGTGTTCAGTTTGATGTTTTTTCCTTGTAAGCCATCCGTAACGATATCTCCAAGGGCTGATTCCATTCGCACATCAATGCCCTCGGGAATGTGCATGTCGATTTTGCTGGTCTCGGATAGCGTGCTTATGCCGCTGTAGGATTGATTGCTCTTCTTGACTTGCAGCGTGAGCACTGAGTTGTTGA
>JBEIHH010000162.1:0-3166 GCA_040381475.1 Crocinitomicaceae bacterium
CCATAGGCTACACACCACCCAACAGAAACACCGGGCCCTGGACAGCTGCTTATGAAGGCTGGAGATTTACGCCGGCAGGGGCCTCAACTTCTACCGTCACCTGGCAACAGCAGGGAACACCGCTTGGCACAGGAAACACCATCAATGTTTGTCCTTCGCAAGCCACACAAACTTATGCCGCCACTGTGACCTATAATTTGTGCAATGGAACTCAATTGCAATATTTCGACGATATCATCATCACTTGTGCAATGATCATGTTGCCGGTAGAGTGGCTCTCGTTTGACGTTACATCAAAACCAGATGCTTCAGAAGTAATGTGCAACTGGAAAGTAGCATCAGAACAAGGCAATCACTATTTCACGATTCAACGATCCCAGGATGCTGAAAAGTGGGAAGACATTGGCATTGTGGAATCTCAAGGCGATACGCATACAGAGCGCAGCTATGCATACACGGATAAAAGTCCCAAGAACGGCTTATCCTATTACCGCATTCGTCAAACAGACTTCAATGGCGACGAAGAACATTCTGAAATCAGAAGTGTTGTATTTGATTCGCAATACACGCAACACAGAATTTTTCCCAATCCAACTTCCGATTTGATCACGATAACTCCGTGGAACAGCGATACAAAAATCAAGTTGATTGATCCGACAGGAAAAACGATTGAAGCCCCCATGCTTGAATCAGGCACCTTCGACCTTCGTCAGATACTACCCGGCGCATATTTCGTTGAGATATCCGACTCTGTAAATGCGCATACCGAGCGCATCAAGATTATAGTTGAGTAAAAGCTTTCCTCAAGTTGATAAGATTACTCTACCTACTGATCCAAACTATCCTTCAAAATTGATTTGATATCAGGTCTGAAGTAGCGGCTGCTCTTCATCACTTTTCCATCTTCACGGTAGATTGGTTGTCCGTTTTCGTCGAGTTTACTCATGTTGGAACGCTGTATTTCTTCAAACACATCAGAAATTTTGAGTTGCAGACCATGAGCATTGATGGTACCGCAAAGTATGTAGAGCATATCACCCAGCGCGTCGGCAATTTCAACGATATCGCCATTTTTTGCTGCTTCCAGGTATTCCTCGTTCTCCTCCTTCATCAGGTTGTAGCGCAGCATCATTTCCTGCTCATTCAACAGACCGGTAGGCGTGTGGCGCACAGGTAGGCGGAAAGACTCATGAAATTCACGCACATAACTTATTGTTTGGTGCAGAGTAAGCGTTTTTTGTTCTGACATGATGAAAAAATTGTTCAGGCGAATTTCAATGGAATTGGCATACATCTCGCGCTCAGTGCTCCGGAAATTTGAACAGGATTTGAACTGATGGATGGCGCAACGGGCACTAAGTCAGAGGTTGAAGTTCGTATTTTGGTATTCGGTCGTGTGGGCATATCCTTTCCAAGACCCCGAGGGTAACTCATTCTCCAGTTAAAATGGCCATCCGACCAATCACAGAATAAAGAATGAATGAAATCTTATAAACTGTTGTAATATTCCTGAAGTCGCTGTCTGCGGTTGGTTTTAACCTGAACAACTTTGCGTAAATCGCTAAGCTTAATAAAATTTCCGATGAGAACGAGGCCATAAAAGCCCAAACCAATTCCCATCAGTTTTAGTCCGTTCATCGATTCGCCTTCCTCTTGCATGATCCGATAACCAAAAACGATAAACGACCACCAGACCAATGCACATAAAATTTCGGCAATAGCATTGAGTGTGCCGCGCTTTAATTTACCTGAGGTAAGTCCAACGATGGAAAGAGCAAGAATGGAGAGCGAAGATGGAGCTTGTTCCAGTTCCTGACTGCTTTCCAAAACCTGCTTTATCCAGGTCTTGTGTCTGGATCGCGCAATGCTAAAACCCACGTAATTCTTTTTGTCCAGTTCTTCCAATGCTGATGCCTCTTCTTCCTTGCATGTCAATTTTAAGTCATCAATTTTATTGTCTAGTTCTGCATAAATGTCTTTCCAGTCAAACGTGCGGATATCTGCCTGTTCATCCACCATATCGATCGTTTCCTGAATATCCTCCACCATGGGGCTAAAGCGTAATCTTGCTGACCACTTTTTCTTTGACACCAGCAAGAGCAGGTTTTGATTAACCGAATTATTTTCAATCTGACTCATGCGTGCTCCCGAACGGCCTTTTCTTGCAGAAGCAGAGGTAAGTGATTGTCGGGTACTCCAGTACAGATCACGCCCCATTTCTCGACCAACCTGATTGATCATGGAATTGACAAGACTCATATGAATTGTTTATCCAAAAGTAATGAAATACCATCCCTTTTGAGAATCGTCGGAGACAATCAGCTGCGGTTAAAAGGAGATCCTTTTTTTATCAGAAAGTGGTTATTTAAGCTATCGGATCACCGTTTGAGACCTTTGTGGTTACACGCCTATGCGCTTTAACACGTTAATCCGATTAAGCTAATTGAAACATTGCCTTCCAATGAATTACCCGAAGTAGTTTTCAACATGTTACCTGCCGAAGCAGCTGATGCCGACATGGTTGCGGCATTATCCCAGTAGACGTCGAACCGGACAAAGTTCAAATCCCCGCTCGCGTAGAGGAAATTACCATTGGGCATGGGCACGTTGAGTCGGTTCCAGACCGTTTTGCCGTCGGTATAAAAGAGCAGTTCACCGGTGTTTTTATCGGCGATGGATGCTGTACCTTCAACATATCCCTCCGGTATGTCCGGCACGAATGTCGGCAGCGCGCAGTCCGTCGGAAACGTTGGCGGATCGGTATTGAAGTCAATGGCTGATCCGGGAACAAAACGCCACTGCTTGTTTTGCTTTTGGGCGCTGGTTTCATGCGCGGTAAGGAACGAAATCACAAGTGAGCTTATAATAAAGCGGATGCCGAGCAAGGATAAGTGTCGTGTTTTATGTAAATCGAGCTTCTTGGAAGGTACGATTTTGAGTCGGTTTGCTGTTTTCTATTCCACCACGAACCGCACGCCTTCTGCGCGTGAATCGGTATGCAGCATATAGACTCCCGAAGAAAGTTGAGGCACATGGAGTGTGTTGATGCTCTGCTGAAACGTTCCGCTTTCTACAATGCGGCCTGCACAATCGCGAATGCTATACATCGCACCCAAGTCATCCGCATCCACTCTTATATGAATCAAGTTGCGGGCAGGATTGGGGA
>JBEIHH010000163.1:0-3088 GCA_040381475.1 Crocinitomicaceae bacterium
CTCCATGGGCGCTGCGTTTACCCAAAACAAACAGCTGTTGTTATCTGTGCCATTTTCATTGTATCTCAAAGAACGAAAGCACACCGTTACAGGCGAGTTTTCTTTCAACGATTTCTGGTATTACTATTACGGAACGGGTGCCTCAAACCGAGCCGGACTTAGGGAAAAGTACACTGTTCAGTTTCCTCTCTTCAGGATCAACTACCTGTTACGCATCCATAAAAACCTTTACGCCGGTGTACGATGGTGGTATGAAGACTACCGCATCGGGAGCTTTGAGAACATAGAATTACCCATCGATCAAAACAGGAAAGCTGGAATAACCAGCGGTCCGGGTTTGGTGTTTCTTTTTGACACGCGCGACAACATTTATTATCCCACCAAAGGCCAATACCTTGAGCTGGTGGCACATGATCAGGCGAAAACCTGGGGAAGCGATTTCGCATACCGGCGATACAGGGCGGATTACCGCTGCTTTATTCCATTGAATAAATCAACCATTCTGGCAGGTCATGTTTTTACGGACTACACTGATGGTGAGGTGCCATTTAACCAGTTGCCTGGAATAGGCGCGGGGAGAAGGGGCAGAGGATTCTATGAAGGGCGGTTCAGAGATCAAAGCATCTGGATTCTGGAAATGGAATACCGCAAAGTATTGTCCGGGCCCTGGTCCACGGCAGCATTCATGAATTATACATTGCATGGAAAGGATCCAGTCTCGGTTTCCTTTTCGAGAGACCATCTTGCCGCCGGCGCCGGAATTCGGTATGCATTTGATGCCAGCAATAGGACCAATATCAGGCTGGATATCGCATTTCCGATAGCAGGCGGAGAATACGTGACAGCTCCCGATGGTGTGATGAAAATTTACCTTGCTGTGAATGAAGCGTTTTAATTGCGAAGCACACAGACTGATGCGCAGAGGCTCAAATCCTCTTCAGACGTGGATTCTGCTGAACCTGTATCTTCTGGAGGCGCGAAAGCAGATCGAGACTTTTTCTCTGTGCATCATGCGAAATGGCTTCGTAATGCTTTTTCAGATCATCAGTTCCCGGCGAGTGATTGTGAGAGTCAACCTTCAGCAACTGATAGTTCAATTCGTCTGAAGCATCTTTGATAATCCGGTTCAACTCGTCGCTTTCCTGAGGATGATGAATCAAATGGTGAAAACCCTGTTCGATCACATCATTCATAAGCTCTTGTACAACAACTCTGATAGACTCGCGTGAACTGACCATTTCGGAAAGTATTAAAGTTCGACTGTAATTCGTTTGTTAAGGTAAGATCATATTTCAGACCTGACTGCAAGATAAGCAACAATTCTGGGCGATGTCCAAATGTTGAAATATTATTTGATCGGTTGCTAACTCAATAAGGTGAAATAAGCCTTTTTTTTACAGCCAAATAACCACTCATGTATCCAACCATTTACCATGCACTTCTGGATTTATTCGGTCTCGACTGGCCCTGGACAAGGCTGCTGAATAGCTTTGGATTTTTTGTTGCATTGGCTTTTATAACAGCAAGTTATCTATGGTCACTTGAACTAAAAAGAAAAGCCGATAATGGCACTTTTCAACCAAGGAAGAAGTCATTCATGGTGGGCGGGCCACCCGACTGGACGGATGTGATCACCAGCGCTTTGATGGGCTTTGTAGTTGGCTGGAAGATGATTTATTTATTCACCAGTAGTTCGCCAACTTTTTCACCACAAGAGCAAATCTTCTCATTGAATGGATACTGGGGCTTGGGAATATTACTGGCGGTGGCTTTCGGCGGATGGCGCTATTATGAATACCGCAAACAGCGGTTGCCTGAGCCTCAGATCAGAGAGATGGAAGTCTATCCGCACCATCTGACAGGAAATTTAACTTTTGCTGCAGCGATTTTCGGCATTGCAGGAGCCAAGTTGTTCCATCTGCTCGAAAATCCTGATGAGTTTGTTGAGTTCTTCAAGGCCCCAAGTTTTAACGCATTTGTGAGCGGGCTTACGGTTTATGGAGGCATCATATTAGGTACAGCTGGCGTGCTGTTTTATGGCTACCGCAACGGAATCAATTCATGGCACCTGGCAGATGCCGGTGCTCCGGCTCTGATTCTGGGTTACGGTATTGGCCGCATCGGTTGTCAGGTGAGCGGTGATGGCGACTGGGGAATTGCGAATACAAGTCCAAAGCCCAATTGGCTGAGCTGGTTGCCAGATTGGTTGTGGTCTTATGACTATCCCAACAATGTGAACTACGATGCTGATTATCCGCGCCATCTGGGACAGCTCAATGATACTTTTGTGGTGCCCATCACGGATCCGAGTGTCCCATGTTTTGATGGCTATTGTACCAGGCTTGATCCGGGTGTTTTTCCTACACCGGTTTACGAAACCACCATGACCATTCTCATTTTTGCCGGATTGTGGATTTTCAGGAAAAAGTTTGTGGTACCGGGCGTCATGTTTGCCAGCTATTTGATCCTCAATGGCATTGAGCGCTTTTTCATTGAGAAAATTCGTGTGAACAACAAGTTCGATTTTCTGGGCATCACGCTCACGCAGGCAGAGCTGATCTCAGTGCTGTTTATAGTGGTGGGAGTTGCGCTGATTATATACAGGCGGATGGTTTACAAGAAGCCGCCGGATTTGGAACAGGCCAATGAGGAAAAAATAACAGCCTCCTGACAAAAAAAGAATGTACCTTTGACCCCTCGTTTTAATAATCTGTCGGTTTGTCAGCATTGTTGGTTTGGCCCGCAGATTGAAGGAAGGGGAAAGAAATAAAATTCAATTAATTCTCAAAATCAAATGGCAGTAGAAATCACTGATTCAAATTTTGCCGAGTTAGTTCAGAACAGCGAAAAGCCTGTAATGATTGACTTTTGGGCAGAGTGGTGCGGACCATGTCGCATGGTAGGACCGATCGTTGAAGAAATGTCGCACGACTACGACGGCAAGGCAGTAATTGGCAAAGTGAATGTGGATGAAAATCCGGATATCAGTGCCAAATATGGAATTCGCAACATTCCAACGATACTCTTCGTGAAGGGAGGACAGGTAGTAGATAAGAGTGTTGGTGCCGTTCCTAAAAATGTATTGACA
>JBEIHH010000164.1:0-2979 GCA_040381475.1 Crocinitomicaceae bacterium
ATGACTGGGGCGACGGAGGAACAGATTTTCAGTTCAATCTTTTTGGCTTTGATGTGTATTCATACGAGATGGAGGGAGGCTCCTATGGAACTTTCGAATTCACGGTAACTGAACCGCTGGCCTATGATGTTATTGGTGAAAGTGTTTTGAGTTACGGCTACCTCACTCCTTCTGACAACGTGATCAGGGCAAAGTTTTTTAACAATGGAAGTGCAGTCATTACCGATGTCAACATGACCTATTCGATCAATGGTCAAAGCGCAGTGAACGGTGCTATCTCAGGATTGAATATTCAGCCTTTTTCAGAATTTGAATTAGAACACCCCGTATTATGGGACGCTTCAGATAACGGCAACTATGAAATCTCAACAAAAGTGGCATTGATCAATGGCAACGGTGATTTGAACACCACGAATGACAATGCCACCAAATCAGTTGAAGTTGGACCTGGCATTCCGAATATCCTGGATACATACCTCAATACAGTACCTGAATATGAAGAAATCGCAGGTTCAGGTGAATCGATTGATCATCCGCGCGATCTTGACTTTCACCCTACACTCACCCGTTCTGAACTTTGGATTATTCTGAAAAGCACGGAAGACGAAGGCGGCAGAACAGTGAAAATTTCCAATGCAGGAACAGAAGACCAGGAAGAACTGTTGCAACAGGATGGCAACGCCTGGCACTTCATGTCGTTGCCTACCGGAATTGCATTTTCGCGCAATGAAAATTTCGCCACATCACCTGGCGTTTTTGATGCCAATCACGATGGTGGATCGCCATTTACAGGCCCTACATTATGGAGCAGTGATCCCTTGATTTACGCGCAACCGAGTGGCGGAAATGGCAGCCACCTCGATATGTTGCACGAAAGTCCTTACAGCATGGGAATAGCTTCGGAAGTTGACAATAAGTTTTGGCTAACCTGCGGTGATCACAACGAAGTGATGAGCTATGATTTCCGTGAAGACCATGGTCCGGGCAATTCAGACCATTCCGATGGTATCATTTACAAATATCCAATTGAAGGCTATGATGAAGACGACACACAGGAAGTTCCTGATCATTTGGTGATGGATCACAGCACAGGCTGGCTGTATGTATGCAATTCGCAGCAAAACAGAATCATCAGAATCAATACGCAATCGGGAACACCCGGTGAAAGTCTGCCAGCCAATGAGGCTGTTGCGGTATACAAATACATGGACAATTTCGAATGGGAAATTTGCGTAAGCGAAGGCCTCAATGAGCCAACCGGTATTGACATCATTGAAGACAGAATGATCGTCTCTAATTACGCTACAGGCGATATCAATCTGTATGACATCAGCGGTGCATTTCCGGAACTACTTGGTATAATTCCAACTGAAGGTTCGGGTATCATGGGCATCAAAGTTGGACCTGACGGGAAAATCTGGTACGTGAACAGCATCACAGACAAAGTAATGCGCGCTGCACCCGGTGCTGTGAGTGTTGAAGAAAATGCAGCTTCTGTTAAATTCAACGTATATCCAAACCCTGCCCTTGATTTCATCAATCTCTCCTACTCCAACACTTTAGATAAATCGAATCTTGTGGTTGCGTTGGAAGATATTTCCGGTAGAAATATTGTGACACAGCAAATGGGTGGTGCTCACTCCACAAGAATTGATACGTCAAATCTGGCAGAGGGAACTTATATGATCAAGGTTTATGAAGGTAAGCAAACCTTGACAGTTCAGAAGGTGATCATTAGCAGATAAATTCTATTGAACATGCCGTATACGAATTCTGTGAATGCATATTTTATGCTGTCCGATTGAATAGAGAATTCTCAAATAAGTGTGAAGTCGGCCTCTATGCTTTCGTTTTGAAGTTGTAAATAGCCTTGTGTGAGACAAGGGCAGGTGATCATTGTTGCTATAGATTTCATAATTCGCGGTGTATTTTGTATCAGTAGCAAGTAAACCCCTTTCCTGACAACCTCATAGCATATTCATTTTTACAAGGAGAACATTTACCCGGAAACAATGCCCTGCCGGGGCATGCACGTCAGGTAAGCGCAGCAATTGCAGTTGATCATGATAAGAAAAAATCAGATTTTCATTTTCACCAGCCGCAATGCCTTTTCGAATCCTTCGTGTGTGATTCGGACGAAATATGTTCCGGCAGCGGCATCGGTCATATCAAAATCGACATTGTAATCATTCGTTGGAACCTGCACCCTCTGACTGTATATAAGCTGACCACGGTCCGAGAATACTTCAATCAGCGCTATTCCACCTTCCATGCCTTTCAGCTTTACCGTCGCCGGACCTTTGGTTGGATTGGGAAACAATGAGGCTTCCTTGTTCTCAATCACCACGCCGCAAGGTGAGTTGATGATTGAAGGATCGATGGTAACAGCAGTTCCGGTATTCGGCATTGTTGGGTCTCCCGGCTGCACTAATCCGGGTTCAGGCGCACTCACCGGATACCAGGTCGTTGGTGCTTCCGCCAATTTTTTCGATGTGCAGACAAACAACGACTCAATACTTTCAAGTCTTTCAAGCCTTCGTGATTCTTTCTGCTCTGCAAGTACCTCGCTGTTATCATTCAAACGCCTTACGGCTCCTCCAACAATGACACTTCCTCTTCCGTAATCTTTGGAACTCAGCTTTTGGTATTTGCCATTGATTTTTACCTGGGCATTCTTTCCCCAGAACATCGAGCCCATGGCATATGTGCCGCCTGCTGAACGAACACGAATGCTGATCATCCAACTGGTGTCCAGCTTCGATGTTTCATCGAGTTGAATCAGCTCTGCCTCATCCCAGGTGCTTGAGAAACCGGATGAAGGATAATTGGCTCCCTGCAAATCAAAATTATCAATTTGCAGCGTGTCCGTGAACGATCCAATGATATGCGTTTGTGCATTTACATCAAGGTCAATGGATACACCCATGAAACTACCATTGTATTCTCTTCCTTCTTCATACCTGATGAAGTCAGTTTCAC
>JBEIHH010000165.1:0-2888 GCA_040381475.1 Crocinitomicaceae bacterium
AATGTCCCCAATTCACTCAGAATGTCTTTGTGACCGCCGGCCGCGCTTCCTGTGGCATATGGACACCCCGGTTCTCCCGGTTTTATATCGAGTGTGTTGTTTTTACCCTTGCGGAATGCGCTACCAATCGGATGAATCGGGGGGAAGTAAACGATATCAAATCCAAGTTCTTTGATGCGCGGCAATAACTTTTCACAATCAGAAAAAGTACCATGATCGCTTCCTGCGGGAGCTCCGCTTCGAGGGAAAAATGAATACCAGGCGCTGAAACCGGCTCGACGACGATGCACAACACAACTGTATAATCGCTCGGCAGTCGTTTCAAATTCTATCGAAGGAAACTGTCTAAAGAAAGACTCAAGTTCTTCAGATGAAGCATGTTCATTGGCTGTTTCGCTCTGCAGTAATTTGATCCATTTGGCACAAGCAGATTTAGCTTTTGCCTGTTTTTTGGCAATACCCTGAATTAATCCTATCCCAATTTGAACCTGTACATCAAGTTCTTTGGCATCACCGGCACCAAGCCTTTTTCTGAAATCATGAATCCATGTTTCTGTATGATTGATAAATCCCTTAACAGTATATTCATAAACGCCCTTTTCTTCAAGTAAAAAGGAACTTTGCCAACGATCATTTCCAACAGCTGACATCCATTGCTCCTGCCATTTTCTCTGACCGGATTTTCGCCAGAGCAATATCGCCGTCACATGATCATGGCCATCAGCAAACACATCGGCACTCACTATGAGATGCTCGCCTTGTGTGCGCTTCACTTGATATTGGCCGCTATTAACGTGCGGTGACACATTTTCGATGATCACCCTGCTCCTATTGTATTTTTTGAAATTGCCTTTCATTTTTAATGTCCCGTTAATTAGCGCACAACGATTTCATGAAATCCTTTTTCAGCAGTGAATTTCAATTTGCCCATGGCTCTGTTGCGCTCGCCGATCTTGTTTGATCTTCCATCAATAATGAACTCCTGGGCATTGAAAGGAAGGCCTGTGATAATAAATTTATACCTCTCAAGTTTTCCCTGGTAAGTACCTATTGTGTTTTGCCAAATCTTGAGTGAACTCTTACTGCCTTTCAGATCAAAACGAATGATCTCGTAATGGCCACTCTTATAGCCCATATTTTCGCCGTCATCGAGATAAAGATTACTCTTCTCCTCTCCATCTTTATAGTATACATGGAGAGTTACCTCTTTTACCTTCTTCTCTCCTACAAACTGCATTTGAGGCCAGGTTGGAACTACAGCTCCTTCTTTGATGAACAAGGGAATCTGCTTTACAGGTGCAGCTACCGTGACTTCTGATGCCCCGTTAAAATACTGATCATCCCAGTTGTGATACCAACCACCGGATGGCAGATATGTTGTCAGTTCCTTCGCACCCTGCTTTGTTACAGGACATACCAGCAAATGGTCTCCCAACATGAATTCATTGTTTCGCTGGTGCGTTTCGACATTCGTTTGGTCAATGAACGCCAACGGACGAAGCATTGGAGTGCCGTATCGGAAATTCTGCCAGAATGCAGTGTATATGTATGGAAGCAACCTATACCGCATCTGAATAAATTTTTTGCAGATATTTTCATAGTGACTTCCAAAACTCCAGGGTTCCTGATCGAATCCGGTTTCATTGCTGGCACTGTGAGTTCGCATAAAGGGATGAAACGCCGCCATCTGAACCCAACGTGTATAAAGCTCACCATCAGGTTCACCGATAAAACCACCTACATCGCTGCCGGCAAAACTGACTCCTGAAATACTGAGCCTTTGACACTGCTGTGAAGCAATGTGCAAGTGTTCCCAAGTTGCGGCATTGTCGCCAGTCCAGACACTACTCCATTTCTGAATACCACTGTATGCACTTCTTGTAATCACGAATGGCCTGCGGGGCATCATGAATTTTTTTAATCCTTCATATGTGGCCTTTGCCATCATGTGGCCATAGATGTTGTGCGCTTTGCGGTGACTACATGATTCACCATCGAAATCATGTCGAACATCTTCCGGAAAAGTACCAATTTCAAATACAGCCGGTTCATTCATATCATTCCACACGCCTGCCACTCCGTTGTCGGTGAGCACGCCAAAAAGATTAGACCACCAGTCGCGCACACGTGGGTTGGTGAAATCGGGAAACACACATTTACCAGGCCATACATCTCCTTCCATCAGCGCGCCATCTTGCCTGCGGCAAAAAACATCCTTTGCCAAACCATCCGTATAAATGCTGTATTCAGGATCGACTTTGATACCCGGGTCGATGATCACCACCGTTTTGAATCCCATATCATCCAGCTGCTTTGTAAGGCCTGAAGGATCAGGAAAATGTTCTTTAGAAAAAGTGAAACATCTGAATCCTTCCATGTAGTCGATATCCAGATACATGACATCGCAGGGAATGTTTCGTTTGCGAAATTCTGCGGCTACCTCTTTCACTTTAGAATCAGGAAAATAGCTCCAACGGCATTGGTGATAACCCAGAGCCCACAGCGGCGGCAATTCAGGTTTCCCGGTAAGGACGGCGTATTCGCGGCTCACATCCAGCAACTCAGGACCGTAGATAAAGTAATAGCACATTTCGCCTCCACGTGCCCAGTAGCTGGATACATCGGGACGTTCTGCACCAAAATCGAAGATAGTCCTGAAAGTGTTGTCGAAAAAAATGCCATAGCCAATGCCATGGTGCAAACCGTAGTAAAATGGAATATTCTTGTACAACGGATCAGTATCGGCGCCGTAAGCGTATGCATCGGTGCCAAAATTTTCGAATTTTTTGCCCCGCAACTGAAGATTGGTTGGTTTATCACCCAAACCATAAAACACTTCGTCCTTCTGAATGCGTTTGCTACAATAAACAATCTTTCCACCTTTGGTG
>JBEIHH010000166.1:0-2838 GCA_040381475.1 Crocinitomicaceae bacterium
ATTCTGTTTAGCCGCGATTTGAAAATTTACTTGTATCCATTCCGAGATCATGAAACAGGTGAATTGCTCACTTCGAAAAATTGTCCGATTCACCCTCGTCTGAAGCCGTTATACGATTACCTCATATTCAATAAGCGCCTTGTTGACATTACGGATTATAATGCCGATGTTCTCGATATTTATTCCAAGGATGTGCTCGACATGATTCAGCATGGCTACAGTGGCTGGGAAGAATTGGTGCCGGCTTATGTGGATACGATTATCAAAGACAACCGACTGTTTGGTTACGATGCCTCAACGCCTTTGAATCCGGATTACAAACCTCCGGTGAGACATGCCAAACACAAGGTGAATCCAAACTAATCGAACTTATAGTTCAGATAATCTCATAGTTCCGCTCGAACGGATCCCCTTTTCAGTGTGAGCAATCGTCGCACACTCATTGACACTGTCGTGTTCGAACATGAGCACGTAACCATTGTCAGCAGCAGTTTTGAGGAATTTGCCTTTTTCTTCTAAAGTAATGAGAGGTCTTGTATCATAGCCCATCACATAAGGAAGAGGAATATGTCCGGCGCTGGGCAGAAGATCGGCCATATAACAGATTGTTTTTCCCTTGTACGAAATATGCGGTAGCATCATGCTATCCGTATGTCCATCAACAAACAGGACATCAAAGCCGAGTGGAGTAGGACCAAAGTCTCCTGTGCGTTCGATGAATTTCAGTTGACCACTTTCCTCAATGGGTAAAATATTCTCTGAAAGAAAACTTGCTTTTTCCCGGGCATTTGGCTTGGTTGCCCACTCCCAATGACGCTGGTTTGTCCAATACGTGGCATTGGCAAAGGCCGGACGAAATGAATCCTTGCTGCTGTTGAATTCAATGGCTCCACCGCAATGGTCGAAATGCAAATGGGTAAGAAACACATCGGTGATGTCGTTGCGGTGAAATCCAAGTGAGGCAAGTGATTTGTCCAGTGATGCTTCTCCATGCAAATAATAGTGGGAGAAAAACTTTTCACTTTGTTTGTTCCCGATTCCCGTGTCGATCAGTATGAGCTTGTTTCCATCTTCAACAACAAGACAGCGCATAGCCCAGGTACACATATTGTTTTCGTCCGCCGGATTGGTTTTTTGCCAGATAGTTTTTGGCACCACGCCAAACATAGCACCACCATCAAGCTTGAAATATCCGGTCTCTATGCTGTGTAATTTCATGCAGCAATATTACTCAGAAACCTTTTGCACCTGTCTCACGGTTCGTATTCCAAACTCGTCAATAACGGTAATCTGATAGATTCCGCTCGTCAAGTGTGTAACATCAAGTTGATTTGTACCGACTTGTTTTGTACTCAGTACCAGTTTACCGGCGAGATCGTGGATTTGGACTTCCTGAATGAACGTTCCTTCACTGGTGATGTTGATTTGATTGGTGAAGGGTATAGGCCAAATAATCAGATCGCCTGTTCCATTTTCATTTATAGATATGATGGCGCTCACGGTAATCGATGCAATGGCGGTAACGCAGCCATTGTCGTCTTCTGCCGTTACGCTGTAGTTGCCGGTGCCATAGTCGGCAGCATCAATCGTATTTGATGTTTCACCTGTAATAATTTTCGTCGACCAAAGTTTGTGCAGAGAAGCTGTTATTGGCGTTTTGTTTAATAAGTTTCAATTCCATTCCGTAGGTTGCAAAAAAATCATCATCACCGTCATTGTCGTAATCATTGGTAACTGATATAACTGAGAATGTTGAAACAGGCAAACTCACATTGCTTTCTGAGAATTCACATCCACCATCATTTTCATAGAATACCACTTCACCATCACCAAAAAAGGAAGAGAGAATGAAATCTGGCAAGTCGTCACTTGTAAAATTTCCTACGACACCATGAGTTACTCCTGGCAAGGCAGGGCCTTCGTGACGTATGAATTCCATGTTGCCAATGTTTTCTTCACAAACCAGAATGAATGAGTTTAAACTAAAATTCAGGTAAGTAGTTAGTAGGTCTTTATCACCATCCAGATCGAAATCTGTTACTCCGAAAATTTTGGTAGGCTGGCCGATATATTCAATGTAAGTTTGGGTAAAAGTTTCATCGCCATTGTTGATGAACTGCCAGATCACATTGCTGTTCGCAAAGTCATCATAGATGATATCGATGTCGCCATCGTTGTCGTAGTCTTCCGAGTACATGCTTTGCAGACCTTCGTAAGGCGCATAGCCTAAGTAGTTCCAGTCAAAGACGCCATTGCCCTGGTTGATACACAGATAGAATTCGTCTCCTTGTGTGGTTGAAGCGGCTATGACGAGGTCGTCCATGCCATCGTTGTTATATTCAAGCGTATGAAGCCAGAGAACTCCATAAAGCGTATCGGTCAGTAATTCGAGTTGAAGAATGCCTTCTGCATTGTTGCGTAGCAGAAAGAGTTCTCTGAGATTGTTGTTCCCAATGAGTATGTCTTCATAACCGTCGTTGTCAAAGTCGATCAGTGTGCTGACCTCATCGGTATTTGATTGTGTACTCTTGTATTGGACCATTCGTTGAGTCCAATCTTGTGCGAACAATCCGGAGGTGTTCAGAATTAATAAAGTCAGGTAAATTGTGTTTTTCACGGGGTGGTTATCGAAGGTGACGAAGATAGGCTGAATATGGAAAATCATATCTAAGCGCTATATAAACGCTTCGTCAATTGTGTAACCTCCCCTAATTTAGGACAGCTTGTAAATGTACAATTGTAAAAATAATTTGGCCGCGCCATTGGCAAACGGAAGCGAGCTCTGCTGGAGAGCAACTCGCCAGGGATACTGATGGTCACGGAGAAAATCCTGATAAG
>JBEIHH010000167.1:0-2809 GCA_040381475.1 Crocinitomicaceae bacterium
ATAGTTTACCTACAGGCTACAACCGGGCAAAATTGAGCTGGTATGTAATAGATCCATTGTTCTTCCGAGAAACGAATGGGCTTTCACCAGGAAATATTTTTACGGATAAATGGTTTGTAGATCATCGTATGCGCGAAATCCTGGAAGGTGAAGTTTTCCCAAATCGCCAGCTTCCTCCGGGAACACCGCCCAACATCGCAACTCTCGACCTCACATACTATCCAAAAGAACGCGGCATGTACAACTACGAATTGCCTTTTGGGTCTGAGTTTTCTTCCGGATTAAATACGGATGGTACATTGGCTGAACCGGAATCGCGCTGGGGAGGTATTCAACGTTCACTTACGACAACAGACTTCGAAGCAAGTAACGTAGAGTTCATTCAATTCTGGTTGATGGATCCTTTTAATACCGATGCTGTGGAAGAAGGACAAGTGAGTGGTGGTGATCTGTATTTTAATCTGGGTAATGTCAGTGAAGATGTATTGAAAGATGCGAACTGGACGTATGAGAATGGTTTCCCAAGTGCCAATCAACCAAATGTGGTGGTTGAAACAAGCAACTGGGGCAATTTTCCTTCATCGTCTAATTTTAATGTTGTAAATGCGTTTGACAATTCGGAAGGGAACTATTTTGCTCAGGATATTGGAATAGATGGACTTAATGATGGTGCCGAGCAAACTTTTTTCAATGATTGGTTGGTTCAATTGCAAGGATATCTTGATCCAAACACCTTCACCAATTATGTCGCAGATCCCTCAGCAGATAATTACCAGTTCTTTAGAAGTCCTGAGGCCGACAACGCGGGTCTCAATACCGTTGAGCGTTACAAGCACTTCAATAGCAACGAAGGAAATTCAAACACAACTTCACCAAATGGTTATCCGATTGCGGCTACTACCATTCCCAATAGCGAAGACATCAACCAGGACCTTACTCTCAATTTGATTGAAAGTTATTTTCAATACAAAGTGAGCCTCCATCCTGAAGATCTGGGAGCGAATAATATTGGAAAAAACTATATCACGGATAGTTTTGAAATTACGCGCACAGTGAATGATGGCAGTGAAAAAACCATTCGCTGGTATCAGTTTAAAGTTCCTGTAAAAGAATTTGATGAACGCGTAGGCGGTATTGCCGATTTTCGCTCTATCCGCTATATCCGTATGTTCTTAAAAGGTTGGAAAGAACCAGTTACACTTCGCTTTGCGCGTCTTGAATTGGTGCGTGGTGAATGGAGGAAGTTTACAGGCAATCTTGAGTCACCGCAGGTTTCTGAACCAAACGACCCCGAGCCTACGATCTTCAATATTGCAGCCGTTAACATCGAAGAAAATGGTAACCGCAATCCTGTTCCTTATGTTGTTCCTCCTGGAATTATTCGCGAGCAGGACGTAGCGAGCGCTAATCTCAGAAGTCTCAATGAACAATCGCTTTCTTACCAGGTGTGCAATCTCGTTGATGGCGATAGTCGCGCTGCATATCGCACAGTGAATTTTGACATGCGTCAGTATGGTAAACTGCGCATGTTTGCTCATGCCGAAGCCTTAGGCAATCAGGCCGATATTACTGATAAAGACCTCACCGTGTTCGTGCGACTTGGTTCTGACTTCGACGAAAACTATTACGAGTACGAATTGCCCATGTACCTCACACCCTGGTATACAAGTGATGATGAAGCCATCTGGCCAGAAGCAAATAGTTTTGATATCGACCTTTCTGAAATGCAAAATCTCAAGGCGGGCCGTCCTACCTCTTATTCTGCACTTCTTGAGTTCAGCAAAGTAAGTGTCAATGCCCGTGTAAGTGTGAAAGGAAATCCAAATCTTGCGAATGTGACCATCCTGATGATTGGTGTGCGCAATCCTCTTCGCAGCAGCAATGTGTTTGAAAGCAATGACGATGGACTTCCTAAATGCGCGGTTATTTGGGTGAATGAATTGCGTATGTCAGAATTCAATCAGAAAGGCGGCTGGGCGGCTGTTGCAAGAATGAATGCCACGCTGGCAGATTTTGGAACGCTTGCAGTTGCAGGAAATATCAGTACACCAGGTTGGGGACAAATTGAACAACGCGTACAACAGCGTCAGCAGGAAACTATTCTGGGTCTCGATGCAAACTCTACTCTTCAGCTCGGAAAATTCTTCCCTGAGAATTGGGGTGTTTCTTTGCCGATGTACGTTGGTTACAACGAACAGGTGAGAACACCAAAGTTCAGTCCTTTGCAGCCTGACCTTGTAATGGATGATTTGCCCAACGTGAGCAAACCACTTAAGAAAAAATCACAGGATTATACCAAACGGCGGAGTATCAATTTTACCAACGTGCGTATTTCTCCTAAGAAAAGCACAGAGGTTACTGATCCGGAGAAACCCGCAGCTAAGGATGAAAAGGGGCCGGGTATGGGTGGACCGGGCGCGGGGGCTGGCGGTGCTAGTGAAGATAAACCGCATTTTTATGATGTGGAAAATTTCTCTGTTTCTTACTCCTACAATGAATTGTATCATCGGGATATAAACATAGACTGGCAGCTCAATAAACAATATAAAGGCGCCTTCGACTATGCTTTCCAGAATAAACCCAAGGAGATAAAACCCTTTGCAAAAATTCCGGGTGTAAAAACATCAAAGTATCTGAAGTGGATTAAAGAATTTAATTTTTATCCCGGAATCAAACAATTTGGTTTTCATACAGAAATGAACAGGACGTATGAGGAAAGCCGCATTCGAAATAATACATTGGAACTGACAGGAATTTACAGCGATATTCTCATTCAGACACAGGCACAGAAAACATGGAACTGGGTAAG
>JBEIHH010000168.1:0-2759 GCA_040381475.1 Crocinitomicaceae bacterium
CCATCATGTGCGACATTTTTAATCAGACCAAAATTGCAAAAAGTTGTCCTGCACCTCTTCCGGCGTAATTCAAAAATAACTCTCTAAAACCAATCGAGATAAATTATAGGTTCATGAAAATTCAAGTAATTATTCTACAATTTCTCAATAAATTGCATGATAATTGATGCCTTTTAAGGCAAAACATGACCCCATGAAACAGCTTCACCCATTCATCCTAGTTTCAGTCTTCGTCTTTTTGCTGACAGCACCTTCAACCATTTTCGCGCAAAAAACACAAAGCCAACATCAACCAAAAAGCGCTGTTGTGAATATTTCCACTTCTAAACCAGTGGTCACGACCAAAAAAACTACGCCGTCAACAGCAACAAAAAAAAGTCAGATTTCAGCTACACCCGTTCAATCCAGAAGCAGAGTGACCAACGATCGTTACAAAGATGGACAATCAAAACACCCGGATTATTCTGGCAATAAGTCACCACAATTCGCAAATTCATTCGATTCAAATGCCCCGTCAACGAATACTGTAAACATGAATGCGGCTTTGGTTATGGTTACCGATGCAGAAGTGATCAACTATAAACGGGCACTAAGGCTAAACAGACATTGTGGATGCGGAGGGGACATCACTTTCATCAATACAACACAAGATACTTTGGACATGTATTTCCGATATATCAAGCCTTCCAATACCCCTTCAATAGAAGGGGTTGTTCTTCCACCAATCAGCGTGAACAGGCTTTATGCTCCATTTTATATTGAACCGGGTGACTCCGCCATAATCAGAGGTGGTTGCAGGGGTGCTTTGCAGTATGAAGCCAGATCTAGAAGACGTCGGAATCAGCAAGGTCATTCTATGAATGCGCGATTGGAATTTTTTAATTTCGTAAGAATGAGCTGCATGCCCAGAGAAGTGTTGTTCAAAGAAGAGTAATCTCACTTATAGTAATCAAAAACGTGTTCTGAAAACTGGCTTTCTCTTTTCAAAGAAAGCAGCTAAGCCTTCATGAAAATCGTCGTGTTCAAAACACTTTCCAAATTCACTCACTTCAGTATTAAATCCTTCATCAAGATTATCGAAATACCCGTTCACCGAGCGGATAATACTTGAAAGAACAAAGGGCGACTTGGCGCATATTTCAGCCATCAGCTGCATCGACCTTTCAAGAAGAATCGCTTCTGGCACCACCTCATTGAGCAATCCCCATTCAAGCGCCGTTTGGGCATTGATCACTTTGCCGGTCATGTGCATCTCCATCGCGCGTGTTTTACCAACATACTGAATAAGCCTTTGTGTGCCGCCATACCCGGCCATGATACCCAAATTCACTTCAGGCTGACTGAACCCGGCATGTTCCGCCGCAATACGAAGATGACAAGCCATGGCAAGTTCACATCCGCCACCGTATGCCAAACCGTTGATTGCTGCGAGCACCGGTTTCGAACATGTCTCTATTCGTTTCAAGGTCTGCTGGCCAAATCGCGCCATTTCCTCCGCTCTGGCCGGAGTAAGTTCTCTGAACTCGTGAATGTCTGCGCCGGCAACAAAACTCTTATTACCGCTTCCTGTGATGATAATACCATAAACATCCGGATTGATTTCTGCTTCTTTGAAAGCAGCGCTAAGTTCAAGCAATGTCTGAGTCGACAATGGATTGAGTTTATCCGGCCTGTTGATCCTGACAATCAGGATGTGATCAGACACCTCAACAAGTATGGTTTTGTATTGCATAGCACAAAGCTAAGTCCGAGTTTCAGAATCTACTAACCGATCATTATACAACTGACGTTGTTGCCTGCTTTTGCGGCCTATCGGGATAATGCTTGTCCCTCAGGATCAGGAATTTTTTCTCTACCCACTGGTACAACCAATAACTCAAGAATACCGCAATCACCAGGCAGAGAATATTTCTGAGCCAACGAATCTCAGCCACTTGAGGAAACAAATAGGTAAAGGCTTGTAGTACCTCTAAATGGAAAAGATAAAGCGCATAGGAAATTTTACTTCCTGTAACAACCCAGTTATTGACAGGCTGAAGCAGCCTGTGTTTGAAAGCATGAAAAGAATTTTCGAAGAATGGCAATGTCGCCGCTATGATCAAAGCACACAAACTAAAATTCCAGGTTCTTGTCCAAAGAAAGTCATCGATGTGATCATCGGCAGGATTGGACTCATCACCACGGATCAGGAACATCAGAAACACGTAACCAATGAATAAGGTAAAGACCATCACAAATCTTGCTTTGGTATTTAACCAGTCGAAAATCGGTCTGTAATGCATTTTGACGAAGGCAGCTATTACTCCAATGAGCAGCGTGTCTTGTCTGAAAGGAACATTGCCAACCAAGGTCTCAAACCCTGCATTTGTGAAATAGACCCAAAAGAATCTCAATATGTTTATGCTCAGAACGACAAAGACAAGAAAGGCCAGCACCCTGATTTTGGCCGAGCCAAATAACTTCATAAAACCATAGAGTAATATAGGTGTTCCGAGATAAAACCATTCATCAATGACCAAAGACCATGTGACCGGATAAAAGTCAATACCGTAAAAGTGGTTTTGAAGGAAAAATATATAATACAGAATATTCCAGCCGATTTCAGGCATGAAAATGAACTTCAACAATATGGCCAGATAATACATCGGCAGAATACGAAACCAACGACGCATCATGAATCTGCCCACGGAATCAAGGCTGACATCATCCTTGTAATAAAATTCCTTGAGCAAAATCTGACCGATGAGGTAACCACTGAC
>JBEIHH010000169.1:0-2696 GCA_040381475.1 Crocinitomicaceae bacterium
GTAGAAAATGGCGATTGCAGCACCCCGGCTTATGAATGCAGAAACCGTTGCTATGGTATGTTTGGTGAAAGCAGCGAGAGTTCTGAGTTGTTTTTGGGTGAAAATTTTGAGTGCGACTTCAACGTCGAAGATCCGAGGTCTGACGGATCTTCTTCGAATGCAATGCGGCATACAGGAGGAACCACTCTGGTGCTTGACCTCGATCAGAATGGATTGAAAGATCTGGTACTTGGTGATGTAACGGGCAATAATCTTTTTGCTGTCTTACTCACAGAGTCAGCCGGCGGTCAGGACAGTGCTTTCATCGCACACTTCGATTTTCCGGCGACTTTCAGCAACACGTTGCCAGCTGAGATGACCACATTTCTCGGTTCGTTTTACCTCGATGTAAACAATGACGGAGTGAAAGACTTGTTGATCAGTCCGAATTCATTCACGGATGCCGAAGACAGGAGCAGTCTCATGCTGTATATCAATGAAGGCGAAAACGATCTGCCACAGTTCGTAAAAATTCAGGATGATTTTTTGCAGGAAGGCATGATTGATCTCGGCAACAGCTCATATCCGGTGATATTCGATGTGGACCAGGATGGACGAAAAGACTTGCTCATATCAAATCGTAAATATTTTGAGCTTGCCAACAATTTTACTTCTATAATCGAATATTACAGAAATACGGGAACGGCTGAGTTGCCTGCGTTTGAATTGGCCGATGAGAACTGGTTGAATATTCCGGGATTCAACTGGTTGAGTGTATATCCGGCCTTTGGAGATGTAAATGGCGATGGTGCGCCGGACCTTGTAATTGGGGATCAGGAAGGCGAACTACATTATTTTGAAAATGCTTCTGCAGAGGGAAGTCCGGTTGTCTATTCAACAGCACCTGTAACTTTATTGGATAGTGCCGATGAAGTAATTGACGTCGGTCAGAATTCTACTCCACAGTTGTTTGATGTGGATGATGATGGTTTGCTTGATTTACTGATCGGTGAATTGAACGGGTGTGTCAACTATTATCGCAATGAAGGAAGCGTTGAAGAGTACAATTTTGTGTTTGTAGAAGATTCAATAGGAGATGCTGCTGCAACCAGTTTGTTGGGTATTCAGGGAAGGAGTGTGCCGCACATGATTAGAAATTCTGCAGGGTTGATGGAATTGTTCGTTGGTACAGAAACGGGACAGATCAATCATTACAACAGCATTGAAAGCAATCTTACTGGTCAATTCAATTTGATTACAGATGATTTTGAAAATATCAATGAAGGCGAAAAAAGTTCTGTTTTTTTCGGTGATATCACCGGAGATGGATTGCAGGATTTTTTCGTCGGTAATATTGGTGGTGGTGTTGGATTCTATAAACATCTTCCAGTTGGCCTCGAGGAATTGTTGACCTCTCAAGAACTGAAGATTTATCCCAACCCGGCGTCTGTATATCTGACGGTGAATTCAGGCAGATGGCTTTTTAGCAATGAAACGCTGTCAGTGTTCGATATGAATGGTCGCCTCATGTTGAGTCAAAACGTTACTGGCCGGGCAGTGACTGTGGATATCAGCAATTTTCCGCAAGGAGTTTATGTAATCCGGGTTGGTTCTGCTACCGGCAGATTTGTTAAATAGACCGGAAATTTCATTTTCTCGCGTGTTTTCATTACCGCAAGAATTAGTGATAACGATAAAACAGTTTTCGTCGCTTCTTTGCATGGAGGCTTGTTTTTGCTTCGTTGCGATGCTTTAGATTGTCCCGATGATACAACCTGTTACAAATGAGTTATTTCTTGCATAAGTTGTCAATTCTCCGACTGAGTTTGCTTTCATCTAATGAAAGTGTGATTGGATTTAATATGCGCCTCATTTTGCTTTGTTGTATGGTTTGGTCGGCATTTGACGGATTTGCTCAAGTTCCACCTGGTCTTTCTCAGGAGTTCTCTCATGATCTTGAACGTGCTACACATTACATGAATGAAAGCAAGTACGATAGCGCGCTGCAGGTTATTTCAAATGCTTTTCGAAATACTCTATATCCTCTCGATGATAGGGAACTCTATTATCTGCACAGTTATGAAGCTGAGATCATGTACTACAATGCCTTGTTTGAGCAGGGACTGAGTAGCAGCCTGCGCGCTCTGGATATTGCAGCAGGTATGAACAACGACACCATCACAGGCAATGCTGAAAATCTTGTCGGATTGTTCTATATGAATATGAATAGAAATGAGGAAGCCATTCCTTATTTCAGAAAAGCCATATCGCACATACCAGATGACATGAGAAATGAGTGGCTTTCCCGGCGTTATCATGCTTTTGGAAACCTTGCTGAAGCATTCATGAAGCTTGGTAACGGAGACAGCACGATCTACTACGGCACACAAAGTTTGAAAGGTGCGACAGACAATAACCGCCATCGGGGAATGGGCATTGCCTATTGGCTGATAGCCGAAGGTTATATTCTCAAACAAAATGTTCGTGACGCAATTGCAAATGCCGGCATTGCTTATGATCTTGTAAGAAACGAGCCTCACCGTGATGTCTTGCAATCAGCCTGTGCAGCTTTTATGAAGGCATATGTTCAATCGGGAAAGAAGGATAGTGCGCTTTATTGGATGGAAATCGGATTGGCTGAAAACGAAAATTCAATGAATACCGATTTCTCCAAGCTTTGGTTTTTACAACAGGCTATCGATTGCTGCGTCGGCATA
>JBEIHH010000170.1:0-2412 GCA_040381475.1 Crocinitomicaceae bacterium
CAAATGCGGCAAGAAGCGAGGGGCTCAAAGGGAAGGCGTTCGTAAGCAGCCAATAGCCGTCGCCTGCGCTGTTGGGATACGCCATGATCATCTCCGAAACGTTCTCATAGAGCATAAGATTTTTTCGGCCGGGAATGATGTCGCCCAAACCGTTATCCAGCGTCATGTCGATTTCGCAATAGGTGATACCTCGTTGCTCCAATTCTGCGTCATCGGAGAAGAATGCGTAGTAGCGCGTGCACGAACCGGGGACAGGCACAATGACCGCGCCCATCCAAGCCGACAGGTAATCGTTGGCGATGATTTCCTCACCATTGGGCATGGGCAGGTTGAGTCGGTTCCACACCGTTTTGCCGTCGGTATAAAAAAGCAGTTCGCCGGTGTTTTTGTCGGCAATGGATGCTGCACCTTCAATATATCCCTCAGGTATGTCCGGCACGAATGTCGGCAGCGCGCAGTCCGTCGGAAACGTTGGCGGATCGGTATTGAAGTCAATGGCTGATCCTGGACCAAAACGCCACTGGTTGTTTTGCTTTTGGCCGCTGGTTTCATGCGCGGTAAGGACCGAAATCACAAGTGAGCTTATAATAATGCGGGTGCCGAGCAAGGAGAAGTGTTGTGTTTTATGTAAATTGAGCTTCATGGAAGGTACGATTTTGAGTCGGTTTGCTGTTTTCTATTCCACCACGAACCGCACGCCTTCGGCGCGTGAATCGGTATGCAGCATATAGACTCCCGAAGAAAGTTGAGGCACATGGAGTGTGTTGATGCTCTGCTGAAAGGTTCCGGTTTCTACAATGCGGCCTGCACAATCGCGAATGCTATACATCGCACCCAAGTCATCCGAATCCACTCTTATATGAATCAAGTTGCGGGCAGGATTGGGGAAAACAGTAAACCCACTTGCATCTATTTGACTCACTGTGTTTGGAATCTCCGAAACAAAGGCCATAAGCTGATTGCTTCCACCCACAACCGCAATACCGTTGGATGCAATGCTGACTCCGGAGGTGTTGTTGACGGCTACCTCAGAAGACCATATTAAGTTCAGGCTTTGATCGAATGCATAAACAAACTGTTCCCCATTTGTCACGTAAATCATTCCGTTGCCGGCGGCAGTAATACGCGGAATAAAGAAGCCGCCCTGCGTTATGGAAACCGATTCATTGAGCAGTGCGCCTGTCAAACCATCTAAACGGATGATCTTACCACCGCTTGGCGCATATACAGATCCATCGGCACCTGATGCCATTAAACTGAAGGGTGCATTGCCGGTTATTCCCGTCTGCCAAAGCAAATTCAATTGCGTACCGTCGTCGGAAAATGCCGCAATGTTGTCTTCTGTCAAATGCACGTAAATGATACCGTTGTTGCCCACCATCAAGGCCGATTGCGGAACATTACCGCCCGGAGTGATATCCTCCACAACATGATCGTACAATTTCATTCCGGTAGAAAGATCCGTTGCCCAGATGAAGGAAACTCCACCTTCTGTTTCGAGCGTGTACCCCTTGTTATTGGCATTGTTAATGGCCATTTCTCCGCTTCCCGTCGACATCTCAACGGTAGGCGTTTCCCAAATTAGGTCACCATTGGCAGGATCCATCTTGTAGGTCACGTAATTTCCTCCGATATACATATAGCCCGCACTATCAAACGAACCTGTTTCAGTTATGTAAGGCATTACGGTAAATGGTGCAGTGTAAAGCAGCGAACCATCGGTCACATCCAGGGCATAAAGTGTATCATTTGGACTTTCAGTCAAGCGCACTGCAAACAGTCTTCCGTCGCGCAGTCCAACAGGCAGAGATCGGCCGGCATTGTTGGTGATATCTTGGCTCCAGATTAAATCTCCGGTCATCAAGTCGTAACATTCAATGGGTGCGTTTGTTAATGATAGGAAACGCATGGTGACCACATAGTTGTTTTCAATCAATATGGGAGAACCAAAAAAACCTGCAGATTCGGTCTGCCAAAGTAAGCTGTCGTCAACAGGGCCTGCTAAATCAGTATAACCATTGCGGGCACTGTTGCCCCCGTTGTTGTGCCAACCTGTGGATTGAGCACCGGTATTGAGGAGTAACGAGGAGAAGAAAAGCGTAAATAGTATGCGCATAATCGTAATGTATTAGTGGTTGTTCATTCGAAATCTATTCATGACCTCCTCCCGATTTCAGGATCGTTCAAAAGTAGAATAATTCGTCTGTTGGGATAAGTTATTTTTGTATTAGCATGGTGTCAAATCGTTCAATGAACTATGCGGTCGAAAGGTATTGATTAAATAAGTTGTATTATAACTGATAGTGTGACTCATTTCAGCGTTTTGGAATGAAATAAATTTTTCGGATTACTGTTTTAGAACGCAAGTGCTTGAAATCACAAAGGTCTCAAAGGAATTTCACACAAAGAACA
>JBEIHH010000171.1:0-2356 GCA_040381475.1 Crocinitomicaceae bacterium
GTCCCATCCAATCGGCGCTTGAAATGAAATACAAAGGTTTTCCTCCATTGCCGAATACGATGATGCGGCTATGTTCCAGATATCTGCCTATCACGCTGATCACAGAAATGTTTTCACTTTTCCCCGGAATACCAGGAATGAGGGAGCAAATACCGCGGATGATCAACTTTATGCGAACACCGGAATTGCTGGCTTCATAAAGTTTTCTGATCATACCTGGATCCACAAGATTGTTCATTTTGATCGTTATAAATGCTGGCTTTTTCTTCACGGCCAAGTCAATCTCGGTATTGATGAGATCCATGAATTTTCTGCGCGTATTGAATGGCGATACCACCAGATGCCTGTAAACACTTCGAACAAAATTGCTTTCGAAAAATTCAAAAATTCTGCGCACTTCTGCTCCAATTTCCGTATTCGCTGTGAGCAATGAAGTATCTGTATAGATATTGGCGGTTCGCTCATGAAAATTGCCCGTCCCCACGTGCACATAGCGAATAGTTCGTCCGGATTCCTTTCTGCTGATCTGTATGAGTTTACAGTGAACTTTAAGTCCGTGCACTCCGGGGATTACGCGCACTCCGGCTTCTGTCAGGGCTCTCGTCACAGCAATATTGTTTTCCTCGTCGAAACGCGCCTGCAGTTCAATCACAGCAAGTACTCGTTTGCCATTTCTGGCGGCAGTTATTAGCGCATTGATGATCTGAGAATTTTTTGCAACTCGATAAAGACTGATTCGTATCGTGCGCACCTCCGGATCGATAGCGGATTCCCTGAGTAAATCAATGATCAATGAGAACGAATGATACGGGAAATGCAATAGGATATCCTTTTTCTTTATTTCAGTAAAAAAGCTGTTGTTCTTATTGAGTCGTTTATGTTGTAAGGGTTTTAACGGCGAGTAGCACAAATCAGGTCTGCCAAAATCAGGAAGGGACATCAGGTCTTTTTTGTTGTGGTATCTGCCGCCTGCCGAAATATTTTCCATGTTTCGAATCTTCATTCGCTTGAGCAGATAATCCAGCAATGCAGCAGGCATCGACTGATCATAATTCATGCGCACATATTGGCCTTTTTTTCTTTGAGAAATACTCCTGGCCATCTTTTCAACGAAACTTTTCGATACATCGTCGTCAATATCCAACTCTGCGTCTCTTGTAGTTTTTACCGCAAAGGCGTTGTGTTTGTCAAATGAAAAAATATTAAATAACTCTGGCAAATAATACCGGATCAAATCATCAATGAATATCACATTCAATTTTCCGGATTTGCCGGGAAGTGCGATAAAACGAGGCAGGTGAGAAGGTATTTCAAGCAGAGCATACACCGGCTCGTTGGGTTTCGATTTACTCAATAACTCAATTGCGAAATAAATGCTTTGATCATTGAGCGGTGGAAATGGGTTTTTCTGATTGAGTATAACTGGAACCAGAAAAGGCTTTACTTTCTCTTTAAAATAACTCTGTATGAAGTTGAAATGTTCCGGTTTGATCTGTTTTTCAGTGATAAACTGAATACCGGCTTTTGACAATTCACCCAGAAGGTTGTTGAATATAGCTGTGAATCTGGTTTGGTGTTTTTGCACCAATTCATTGATTTCGACTAGTGTTTTGATAGGATCAAAGTCCATCGGGTCGATTGGTTTCTTGGAGAATCCTGTAGCTCTTCTAAGGGTAGCAACGCGAACTTTATAAAATTCATCCAGATTGTTCGAGAATATGCCCAAAAAGCGCATTCTGTCCAGCAATGGAACAGACTTGTCTTCAGCTTCCTGCATCACCCTTTCGTTGAACGACAACCAGGAAATTTCACGATTGATGAATTCCGATTTTTTTTTTCATGAATTTATCCATCTTACAAATGGAATGCTACAAAGTTAATCATGTGTTATGAAAGCATTAATTGCGGCTGAAAGACCAATGTTCTTCGGAATGTTCATTTGTTCTATGTAACCCTGATTATGCAGTCGATTTCGTTCATGATATTCAAAACACCAAAGAAGACGAGCACTCACCGAATATCTCGGGGACAGGCGCGCAAGTTTCGGGCGCGCAGCCGTGGTCACCTCCAAGGGTGTTATTTGATCGCGCCCATGCGGGAAGCACCCGAAACGAGCAAGTGCGAGTATTCGAAGGTGTTTTGAATAGGAATAGAAACTCGACTGCATAATTCTATCTAACTTGTTTTATCTTACTGATAATAAGTAACATCAGGAACAGGTTAGCTCAGCTTTTCTAAGTCAACGCACTTCATAGAATCCGGGTTTAACAGAAAGAGAAGATTGAAGGGGGCTTCCAAAAACCCTGTGTGTGATTCGCGGAGCGAAAATTCGTCGAAGACAAGCCAAATCGAAGGA
>JBEIHH010000172.1:0-2273 GCA_040381475.1 Crocinitomicaceae bacterium
AACTTCAATACCACAATGATGCTCTATAATCCTATGTATACTTCTTTGTGATCCTCTGAATTCCTCTGTACTTCTCTCTACTACTTTGTAGTCCTCTTTATTCCTCCGTGTCCCCGTGTCTCCGTGTTTAAAAACCCCTATCTCCCCCCGTATTCACTTCCCCTCCATTCACAGGAAGTCTACCACACCTTTTCCTTGCCGCACCAGTGTGATTTGATCTCCCGTGCAATCGAGAATGGTAGACGCGTCAAAACTACCCGGACCTCCATCGATGACTATATCAACCAGCTTCTCAAATTTTTCGTGAATCATTTCAGGATCGGTGGTGTATTCCAGCAACTCATCGGCATCGTGCACCGATGCTGCAATGATCGGATGCCCAAGCTTTTTCACGATATCCCTTGCGATATTGTTGTCGGGCACACGAATTCCAATGGTCTTTTTTCTTTCAGAGAAGATTTTCGGTATTGCTCTTCCTGCATCCAGAATAAAAGTATAAGGTCCCGGCAGAACACTTTTCATCAGCTTGAAAACAGGATTGCTGAGTTGTTTGGAGTACTCCGTGATATGGCTGAGGTCATGGCAAACAAGTGAAAAGTTGGCTTTTTCTGTTTTGATATTTTTCAACCGGGCCACGCGTTCCACTGCTTTGTTGTTGAGCATATCACAACCGAAACTATATACTGTATCCGTGGGATAAACAATCACACCGCCTTCGAGCAGGCAATCGACGATCTGCCGAATTTTTCTTTCGTCAGGATTATCGGGATGAATTTCAATGATCAACGTTGATTATGCTTTAGCGGCTTCAGACGCTTTTTTATGGTCTGCCAGGAATTGTGCAAGTCCACTGTCGGTCAGTGGATGTTTGAGCAACGCCATGATGGCGCTGAGCGGACCGGTCATGACATCAGCGCCTATTTCAGCGCACTTGATGATGTGCATCGGATGGCGCACGGATGCAGCCAGAATTTCTGTTTCATACCCGTAATTGTCGTAGATAATTCTGATTTGTTCTATCAGATCCAAACCATCCACCGATATGTCATCGAGTCGGCCGATGAAGGGCGACACATAGCTTGCACCTGCTTTTGCAGCGAGCAATGCCTGGCCGGCAGAAAACACGAGCGTACAGTTGGTTCGGATTCCTTTGTCGGTGAAATATTTGATGGCTTTTATTCCGTCTTTGATCATCGGCACCTTCACCACAATGTTTGGATGCAGATCAGCGAGTTCTTCGCCTTCGCTGATCATACCTGCATAATCTGTTGCGATGACTTCGGCGCTTACGTCGCCGTCACCAACAATTTCGCAGATGTCGCGGTAATGTTTCATCACTTTGTCTTTGCCGCTGATGCCTTCTTTGGCCATCAGTGATGGATTGGTGGTTACACCGTCGAGAACTCCTAGGTCGTTGGCTTCGCGGATTTGGTCAAGGTTGGCTGTGTCGATGAAAAATTTCATGGGAATATTTTATGCCGCAAAATTATTCCATTGAATTCATCGTGTTTCAGATCGTTTTCACCATTTATCAAGAGTTTTATTCGTTCAGGATTGATCTTATATGGCATAACCTTGTTTCTAATCTTGTCATTAGTTGTTCCCCTTGGATAAATTTGTCACATGCAATATTCTTCACACATAAAAAATACTTTGCTCAAGGTGTTGAGCACGTCGCTCACTTTGATTATTGGCGACTATCTGATGGACAGTGTGAGGTTTGAGCAGCCATGGGTTGCCATTGTTACTGCGCTTGTGCTGGCGTTGCTGAATACTTTTCTCAAGCCGCTGCTGGTTATCCTTACCATTCCCGCCACAGTGCTTACCCTCGGACTTTTCCTGCTGGTGATCAATGCGGCAATGCTTATGATTGCGGATCAGATAGTGGATGGATTCACCATGGATTCGTTTTGGTCTGCCGTGCTTTTGTCAATTTTTATTTCTCTTGTGAATGGATTGCTTGGAGGCAATGTGCGCGTTGAACGCACACGGATCGATCGTGATGATTCCTGATGTTAGTCACCTTGCACTCGTAATTCTCATTCTGCCTGAAACACCGATCTGAGTTTTTTACCGGACTTTGTAAAGCGGGCTGCGTGCGTTGTTTTGGCAACGTTGGATTGTCTAAAAAAACAAAAGGCCGCACATGGCGGCCTTTTATGAATAAAAAGAGTAATCAATGATTAATAAGGATCTCTTTGGTCATCTTGTCTTTACCTGAACCAATAGCTACAGTGTATTTGCCATTGGGAAGGTATGAAAGATCGAAAGTT
>JBEIHH010000173.1:0-1416 GCA_040381475.1 Crocinitomicaceae bacterium
GGCATTGGTTTCAGTTGGAGGAATCAAACGCAGGGCAGACCGGATAAGCTCTTCGTCATCAATCTGATCTTCAAAAAATCCATATCCCCGCAACTGACCCTTCTTCACCACAACGGCAGAAAATTCTTGCTCATGCCTGCCCTCACCGCGAATAATAAACGAAGGTTCGCGGTCTTGCAACTGTCTCAAAGCCTCGTCCAACCTGTTGTTGTGATCATCAATATCCGGCAAAGCAGCATGCATATCAAACATATCCAGACCCAGCATGCGGTGATCCAGTTCAAACTCTGCAGCCATTTTCATCATCCATTCTTTCGCTCTATAAGCTGATGCAAAAGTTTTGACAGCATTGCTGATCTTATTGCTTTTTTGCATCGCTAAACGATCCGCACCTTTCTGGTCTTTGTATTGAATGATGTGATGTTGAGTAGCTCTCCGTTTTTGTGCTTCGTTGTATTTAGGCCAATGTTGCCGTATTTCAAAATCTTCCAGAATGAGCGCCACAAGTTCGGTTCCCGTCAATTCGAAATTAACGTGGTGAATTTCTTTCATAAACGCCTGCATTCTGGGACCTTCCGGCTGCACAGTAAAATGTTGCTGAATGCGTTTCTTGAGGTTTTTTGCTTTGCCGATGTAAATGGGTTTGCCCTTTTCATTCAACAGATAATAGACACCTGTCTTTTGAGGAACGGCATCAAATTCTTTGCGGTCCAGGTGAGCAGGAAGAAACAATTCGGGTGCGCCGCGGGTAATCATTTTACTCACTTCTGTTTGATCCATTACAGCGATGCATTTCTCAAACAACTGCATGGCCGCGCGTGCATCACTTAATGCGCGGTGAGCCTGTTCGTTGTGGAGACCAAGCCAGTTGCACACATTGCCCAGGGAATAGGACGGCATAGCTGGAAAAGCCCTTCTGGCAAGTCTTACGGTGCAAAGGCGTTTACTCTGCCATTTGATACCAATAGCCTCAAATTCTGCTTTGATAAATGAATAGTCGAACGAGGCATTGTGAGCAACAAACACTGCATCATCGAGCAATTCCAGAAGTTTATCCGAAATCTCTTCAAAAGTCGGCGCATCCTCAATCATATCATTGGTAATGCCCGTCAGTGCGGTGATGTATTGCGGTATCCACACACCCGGATTAAGCAGTGTTTGATATTCTTCCACCACTTTTTCGCCGTCATGGATGCATACACCAATTTCGGTGATGCTATTTCCAGAAGCATGGCTTCCGGTGGTTTCAATATCAACTATGGCATATTTCAATGAGGTCCTCTTTTGTATATTCGCAATCGTCAAACTTATTTCCTTTGTACCCAAAGAGTCACAAATCCATGCAAAAAAATTATACACTTTTCCTTTTGTTGATATGTGTTTATGGTTTTGAAAGTCTTACCGCCCAGATCCACC